>JAISTY010000211.1 GCA_031272375.1 Opitutaceae bacterium
GGCGATGCCTTCGCCCAAAACGGCTTCACCTTCTACCTCGACGCCGACTTCTCCAACGTCCACGTCGGCTCCTACGGCGCCACCGACAACTTCGGCGACACCGCCACCGGCGGCTCCAAGGACAACACCGCCTACCTCCACAACCAGCTCTACAACAGCAGCTTCGCCGCCAACCTCTTCCTCGACGGCGACTTGTTCAGCGACCCATCCGCCGTATATTCCCTGAACATCAACAACATCGGCGGCAGCGTGAGCATCACCGATTGGACCCTCTACAAGCAGAACTGCAGCAGTGTCGGCTTCCTCCTCTTCACCGTCACCGGCGCCATGGACCAAGGCACCTGGAACCTCCTCGGTCTCAACGCCAGCGACGGCTGGAGCCTCTCCTGGATGGACAACGCCGAAGGCCACCACCAACTCTGGCTCTTCTACGCGAACCCGACCCGCATCCCCGAACCCGCGACCACCGCCCTCCTGCTTGGACTGCTCGCTCTCGCCGCGCTGTTTCTGTTTCACCACAAAGGACACAAAGGGTTTCCCAAAGGTCACAAAGCCCCAAACCTTTGAACAGAAGTTAAGAAGAACAAACCGGAAGGCTCTGTTCGTCCGCGGCGCCCCACCCGGCATTACGCGCCCCTCTTCCTCCCTCTTCTTCTCTTCTGTTCAAAAAATCCTTCGCGTCTTCGCGCCTTCGCTGTTCCAAAACCTCTTCTGAATGAGTGTCCATTAGTGGTTAACAAAAGCCCTCTCCGCGCCCTCCGTCCCTCTCTGCGCTCTCTGTGTAAAGTTAAGACTTCCTTGCGTTAAGGAAGCGTTCCATGCGGTCGCAGGCGGTCAGGATTTGCTCGTAGCTCGTCGCGAAACAGGCGCGGACGTGCCCGGATCCGTTGGCGCCAAAGGCCGTTCCGGGAACAACGGCCACTTTCTCCTCGCGGAGAAGGTTCACGGCGAAGGCGTGCTCATCAAGCCCGCTGGCGGTGATGTCGGGGAATGCGTAGAAGGAGCCGCGCGGAAGGTGGCAGCGGAGACCGGCGGCGTTGAGGCGGCGGACAATGAGGTCGCGCCGGCGCTGGTATTGCTCGCGCATCTTGAGGACGTTTTCCCAGCCGTTGCGGAGCGCCTCGACGGCCGCCTCCTGCGAGATGATGGAGGCGCACATCATCGAGTATTGGTGCACCTTCATCATGGCGTCCACGAGCGGCGCCGGCCCGCAGGCGTAGCCCACGCGCCAGCCCGTCATCGCGAACGCCTTCGAGAAGCCGTGGAGAAAAATCGTGCGCTCCGCCATCCCGGGAAGGCTGGCGATGCTCGTGTGCTCCCCGTCAAACGTGAGTTCCGAGTAAATCTCGTCGCTCAAAACAAGGATGTCCTTCTCGCGGCAGAAGGCCGCGATGCCCTCGAGTTGGGCGCGGCTGCAGGTGCCGCCGGTCGGGTTGCAGGGCAGGTTCAGCACGAGGAGCTTGACGCCGGGGCGCCACGCCGCCCGCAACGCCTCCGCCGTGAGCGCAAACCGGTCCGCCGCCGTCGTCGGAACGGGAATGGCCTCGCCGCGGGCGAGGGTGACTCCGGGGTTGTAGGAAACGTAGCAGGGCTGGTGGTAAAGCACCTTGTCGCCGCTGTCGCAGAGCGCGCGGAAGGCGAGGTCGAGCGCCTCGCTCACCCCCACGGTGACGAGGATCTGGTCGTCCGGACGGTAGGAAATGTTGAAGTGGGCGGCCACGTAGTCGCTGATCGCCCGCCGGAGTTCGGGCAGCCCGAGGTTGGAGGTGTAGTAGGTTTTGCCTTTCTCAATGGCGTAGATCGCCGCCTCGCGAATGTGCCAGGGGGTGACAAAATCAGGCTCGCCGACGCCGAGGGAGATGACGTCGCCGCCTTTCATTTTGGCGACGAGCTCGAAGAAATCGCGGATGCCGCTCTTGGGGAGGCCGGCGACGTGGGCGGCGATCCAGCGGGCGGCGTTGCCGGCGTTCGCGGACGGGGCGGGCGTTTGGGCGGGCGCGCTCATGGGCGGTTGCGGCCCCCTCACGGGGCGATGTTGAGGCGTTCGCCGGGGTTGTCGGCGCCGCCGAGGTTGAATCCCTGCTCCTTGTAGGAGCGGAGCATGAAGTGGGTGGCGGTGGAGAGGACGCCTTCGAGCGTCGAGAGTTTTTCCGAGACAAACCGCGCGACTTTCTGCAGGGACGCTCCGCGGACGAAAACGAGGAGGTCGTAGCCGCCGGACATGAGGTAGCAGGACTCGACCTCGTCGAAGCGCCCGATGCGCTCGGCGAGGCGGTTGAACCCGCCGCCGCGCTCGGGGGTGAGGCGCACCTCGATGACCGCGCGGACGGCGGCGTTGGCGGCCTCCTCGCGCGACAGATCGAGCACGGGGCGCCAGCCGAGGAAGACTTTGTCCTTCTTGAGCTGTTCGAGGTGGCTGTTGACGGCGTCGGCGGAGAGGCCGGAGACGCGCGCCATCTGTTCCGTCGAAAGGCATTCGCCTTCGAGCAGGAGTTTGAGAACCGGGTTCATGGCGCGGAGGGTTTCAAATTCCCCGCGGCGGACGCCAACACAAAAAGCGGGCGGGCGGGGCGCGGCGTCATTGGGGAACCGGCGCGCCGGTGACGAGGGCGTGGAGGCGCGCGGGGGCCTCGTGGACGTCGGGTTTGCCGGCGGAGGAGAGGGCGATGTAGCGCGGGGCGGCGGCTTGTCCGGGGGCGTCCGCGGGCGCGGCGGCGGCGGTGACCGGGGGCGTTTTCACCTCGAAGGGTGCCGCGAACCGCACCGTGAGCATGTCGTGCGCGTGGCGGCGCGCCCCGGCGAGGCGTTGCCCGTAGCCGGTCGGCAGCTCGGCGCGCAGGGTGACGGAGAGGCGGTGGAAGCCGGGTTCGATGTCCTCCGTGGAAACCACGGGCAGCGCGTAGACCGCCGTCTGCCCGGCGGCGAGGTGCAGCCGCGCGTAGGTCTGCCGGGGGCGTCCAAGGCTTTCAAGGTGCCCGAAACGCGCGACGATGACGCGCTGGCGCGAGGTGTAGTTTTCCAGAAAAAGCAGGAGGCGCGCGGTGCCGCCGGGAACAAGGGCGTCGGGCTGGAAAAAGGTCGTGGCCGCCACGCCGCGGCAGGTGCAAAGGATGTCAAAGCCAAGCTCGCCGGAGAGGACGGATTGCGAGGCGGGCGTGGCGACGCGCCCGCGGTATTCCGCGATGATGCGCCAGAGACCGAAAAGTCCGGGCGCGCCGAGGACGGCGAGGGGCACCCAGAACCAGGGGGCGGCGGGTTCGTTTTCGCGGCAGAGCAGCGACAAGGTGCCGGCGGCCAGCAGCGCTATAATGGTGAGGACGACGCCGATGGCGCCGGCGTGCTGCCGCGGGCCGCTGTCGGGGGTGTTGTCCGGCGTTTCGGTGCGGAGGGTTTCGGGGGAGACGGGTTGGGTGGACATGTTGGAAAAGTCGGAAAAACGGTGGCGGCGTGTTCGGGTGCGGCAAACAGTTTGTTAACCGGAATGGCGGCGCCGGTGGCCGACGCGCACCGCCATCACAAGGCCGAGGAGGATGCAAATTTTGACGGCGATGCCCTCGGTCATGCGGTGGGGCTGCAGGAAAACGCAGGTGAGTTGCAGCACGAGGTAGAAGGAAAGGGCGGCGCAGGCGGAGCGGAACGGCGCGTATTTCGCCCATATCCAAAGAAATAGAAGAACCGCGCTCGTCACCAACATGCCGAGGGTGACGTGGTGGATGTTGGGGTCGGGGGCGCGTCCGCTGTGGACGAAGAAGGTGTTGCTCATCCAGACGTAAGCCGGGTAGAGGGCGCTCAGGAGTTGCACGAGGGCGGAGACGAAGAGCCAGTCGCGCCCCGAGATGATTTGCTGTTCGCGCGCGGAGCGTGACTGGCTCGCGCGCAAAACGCGTAGCGTTTGCTGTATCGTTGTTTGGGTATTCATGGGTGGTTTTTTTATTACACGGAGTTCACGGAGAGAGGAGGGATGGCGCGGAGGTTTTTTTGAACAGAAGTTAAGAAGAGGGACGTAGATGTTGGGAGGAAAATATTTGTTTCAAGAGGCGGCGCGTTGCGCCGTTTTTAGTGGTTAAGAAGGATTTGGCTCTCTGTGCGCTCCGCGCCCTCTGTGAGGAACCTTTTTCTCATTTGGAAATCCGTGTTAATCCGTGAAATCTGTGGATGCCTCCCCGCCGGTCTCGCCCTTGCGTTTGGCGCGGAAGAGCTTCATCACAACGACGAAGAACATGGGGACGAAGAAGATGGCGAGAAACGTGCCCGTCGCCACGCCGCCGAGGACGCTCGTGCCGATGGCGTTTTGCGAGCCGCTGCCGGCGCCGGAGCTGATCGCCAGCGGAATGACGCCGCAACCGAATGCAAGCGAAGTCATTAGAATGGGACGCAGGCGGAGTTTCGCGGCGTGGATGACCGCCTCGATCAGCCCCATCCCGCTGTCATAGGCTTCCTTGGCAAATTCCACGATGAGGATGGCGTTCTTCGCGGACAACCCAACCGTCGTCAGCAGACCCACTTGGAAATAAACGTCGTTGGTCAGCCCGCGCGTCAGGACGGCGATGATGGCGCCGATGACGCCGAGGGGCACGACGAGCATGACCGAGAAGGGCACCGTCCAGCTTTCGTAAAGCGCCGCAAGGCAAAGGAAAATGACGAGCAGTGAGATGGCGTAGAGGGCGGGCGCCTGGTCGCCGGCGAGTTTTTCCTCGTAGGAGAGGCCGGCCCAGGCGAGGCCGAGGTTCCCAGCCATTTGCTCCTCAACAAGTTGCTGCATGGTGTTCATGGCGTCGCCGGAGCTTTTGCCGGGGGCGGCGCTGCCTTGTATGTTGAAGGAAGGGAAGCCGTTAAAACGCGTCAACGACGGCGGGCCGTATTCCCAGCGCATCGTGGCAAAATCGCTGAACGGAACGCGTTCTCCTTGGTTATTACGGACATACCAATTATTCAGATCCTCCGGCATCATGCGGAAGGGGGCGTCGGCCTGGATATAGACGCGTTTGACGCGCCCGCGGTCCACGAAGTCGCTGAAATAGGTTGACGCCCAAGCGGTTGAGAGCGTGCGGTTGATTTCGGACGGGTCGAGGCCGAGCGTGGAGGCTTTCTCAAAATCAACGTCAATATGGAATTGCGGGGTGTCGTCCATGCCGTTGTAGCGGACGTCGCGTCCGAGGCCGGGGTTCTGGGAGGCGAGCGTGAGGAGTTTATTGCGTTGGGCGACAAAGGCTTCGTGTGTGAGACCCTCGCGGTCTTGGATGTTCAGTTCAAAGCCGGAGGACGTGCCGAGGCCGGGGATGGACGGCGGGACGAGCACGTAGGGGAACGCAACCTTCATCGAGCCAAAGTATTGCATTGCGCGGGCGACGACGGCGCGGACATGCTGGGAGGACTTTTTGCGCAAGCTCCAGTCTTTCAGGCGGATGAAGCCCATCGCGGCGTTCTGGCCGCGCCCGCCGAAGCTGAAGCCGGCGAGGGCGAAGACGCTTTCCACGGTGTCCTTTTCCTTTTCCTTGAAATAGCGTTCGATTTCGCCAAGCACTTGGAGGGATTGCTCTTGTGTTGCTCCGGAGGGCAGGGTGACCTGCATGAAGGCGATGCCCTGGTCCTCGTCGGGCAGGAAGGCTTTCGGGATGTGGCGGAAGGCGAGCACGAGCGCGCCGATGATGGCGAGGTAGAGCAGGAGGAAACGCTTGGGGCGCTGGACGATGCCGGCGACGCCGCGCTCGTAGCCGTTGGAGGTTTTCTCGAAGGCGCGGTTGAACCAGCCGAAGAAGCCGCGTTTCGCGCCATGATGTTCCTGCGAAGCGGGTTTCAGAATGGTCGCGCACAAGGCGGGCGTCAGCACAATCGCCACAAGCACGGAGAGCGCCATCGCCGAGGCGATGGTGATGGAGAATTGTCTGTAAATAACGCCCGTTGAGCCGCTAAAGAATGCCATCGGCACGAACACCGCCGCCAGCACCAAGGCGATGCCGACCAACGCGCCGGTGATTTGCCCCATGGATTTCTTGGTGGCTTCGCGCGGCGACAGGTTCTCCTCATTCATCAGACGCTCAACGTTTTCCACAACGACAATGGCGTCGTCCACCAGCAGGCCGATGGCGAGGACGAGGCCGAACATGGTCAACATGTTGATACTGAAGCCGCAAAGGGCCATGACCGCGAAGGTTCCGAGGAGGACGACGGGGACGGCGATGGTTGGAATGATCGTGGCGCGAATGTTTTGCAGGAAGATGAACATCACGAGGAACACGAGGATGATGGCCTCGATGAGGGTGTGGATGACCTCCTCGATGGAGATGCGCACAAAGGGCGCGGTATCCATGGGATACACAACTTTCAGCCCGTGGGGAAAGTAGCGGGAGAGGCGTTCGACTTCCTTGTGCACGGTGTCGGAGGTCGCGAGGGCGTTGGCGCCGGAGGCGAGGCGGACGCCGAAGCCGGCGGCGGCATGGCCATTGAAACGGGAGCGGAAGAAGTAGTTCTCGCGGTCTTTTTCGATGCGCGCCACGTCGCGCAGGCGGACTTGCGAGCCGTCGGGGGCGACGCGGACAAGGATGTCGCCGAATTCCTCCGCTGTTGTAAGTCTTTCCTGGGAAACGATGCTGGCGTTCATGCGCATTCCGGGGACGGCCGGGGTGCCCGACAACTCGCCGACGGCGATTTGGGCGTTTTGGGCGGAGACGGCGGCGATGACCTCGCTGGCGCTGATGTTGTAGTTGTTTAACGCATTCGGGTTCAGCCAGATGCGCATGGCGTATTTGGCTCCGAAAAACTGCACCTCGCCGACGCCCGGCAGCCGGCTGATGGGGTCTATGACGGAGGTCGAGATGTAGTCGGCGATGTCGGTTTCGTGCATGGAGCCGTCGGAGGAGTAAAAGGCGACGGCCATGAGCATGTCGCGGGTGGATTTGCGGACGGTGACGCCGTATTCCTGCACCTCGTCGGGCAACAATGGAAGTGCAAGCTGGACTTTGTTTTGCACCTGCATCTGGGCGACGTCGGGGTCGGTTCCCTGCTCGAACGTCAGGGTCAGCGACATGCTGCCGTCGGCGCTGCTGGTGGACTCCATGTAGCGCATGTTGTCTATGCTGTTCATTTGTTGCTCAATGATTTGGGCAACGGAGTCCTGGACGGTTTGGGCAGAGGCGCCCGGATAAGTGGCGGAAATGGAGATGGTGGGCGGCGCGATTTCCGGGTATTGGGAGACGGAGAGGCGCGAGATGGCGAGCAAGCCCGAGAGCATCATGAAGATAGCGATGACCCAGGCGAAGACGGGGCGTTCGATGAAGAATTTTGCCATGATAAAAGGAACGGTGTTGGCGGCGCCGCGGCAGCTTGTCCGGCGGCAGCTTGTTGGTTGAAGTTGTTATTTGGTGGCGGGTTCGACAATCGGCAGGGAACCGAGGGAGTGTCCGGCGGGGACGGGTTTGACGGGGACGTTCAGGCCGGCGCGCTGCAGGATTTGCAGGTTTTCGACGATGACCTGTTCGCCGTCCTTCACGCCGTCGGTGACGAGCCAGTGGTTGCCGATGGTGCGGTCGGCTTTCAGAACCCGTTGTTCGGCAAACGCCATCTGGCGGCCCTGCACTTCGCGGCTCACGACGACCAAGGCGGTGGGCTGGCCTTTCATGTTGCGCGAGACACCTTGCTGGGGGACGAGGAGGGCGTTGGGGCTGACGCCTTCGATGATTTCCGCGCGGACGAAAAGGCCGGGCAGCAATTCCGGCAGCTTGCCGGGCTTGGCGGGGTTGGGGAACTCCGCGCGGAGAAGCACGGAGGAGGTGGATTGTTCAACGGTGACGTCGGTGAACAGCAGTTTGCCGGTTGAGGAAAAGGGGCGTCCGTCGTGGGTTTTCAATTTCACGGAGCCGGCGTCCGGCGGGGTGAGGAGGGCGCCGGATTTGCGGTCGGCGTCGAGTTGCAGGACTTGTCCGGCTGGCTGGACGATGTCCACATAGATAGGGTCAAGTTGTTGGACAACAGCGAGAAGGGTTGCGGCTCCCGCCTGGGCGTAGGCGCCTTCGGTGACGAGGGATTTGCCGACGCGGCCGGAGATGGGGGAGAGGACTTTGGTGTATTCGAGGTTGATTTCGGCGGTGGCGACGGCGGCTTTGGCGGCGGCGAGGTCGGCGTTGGCGGTGGCGAGGGTCGCGCTGGCGAGGTCGTAATCGGACTGGCTGGCGACCTTTTCCTTGAGGAGGTCGGCCTGGCGGCGTTCCTGGATTTTGGCGAGGTTGAGGGCGGCCTCGGCGCGGAGGAGGGCGGCGCGGGCGCTGTCGAGGGCGGTTTGGTAGGGGGCGGGGTCTATCTGGTAGAGTTGCTGGCCCTCGCGGACGTCGGCGCCCTCGGTGAAGAATTGTTTGAGGACAACGCCGCTGGCGCGGGCGCGGACCTCGGCGACGCGGAAGGCGTTGGTGCGTCCGGGCAGCTCGCGGCGCAGGGTGACGGGGCGCGCCTTGAGGGTGACGACGCCGACCTCAAGGCCGCCGGGGCCGATGGGTCCGGCCTGGGGTGCGGCGGCTTTTTTGGCGCAGCCGGAGAAGGGGGCGGCGGCGAGGAGGGCCGCCGCGAGGAGCGGGAGGGCGTGGTGTTTTTTCAGGAGGGAACGCGGTGTCATGTGTGAAAAGTGGTAAGGAGCCTAACCGAAAAATCGCGGGCAGTGAGAACGCATTGCCCATGCCGCGCAACAACCCTTTGGATAAAATTCGGTCCCGCGAAAAACGCAAAAACCGTGCTTGCATTGTCCGGCGGAGGGCGGCTTTCTGCGCGGCCTTGTCTCGGGCTGTAGCGTAGCCTGGTAGCGCGCTTGCATGGGGTGCAAGAGGTCGTGAGTTCGAATCTCACCAGCCCGACCACTTTCCCCGGCGGACGGATTTTTCCCGTCCGCCTTTTTTATGTCCCCCACGGTCCTCTTTCCCAAACCCACCACGGATTTCACGGATGGAACATATTGTTATTTAATGGATTGGAAATCCACGGCAATCGGCGAAATCTGTGGATGAAAACCCCTGTGGTCTCCGTGTCCCTGTGGTGAATGAGGGCGGCGGTCGTTAGCGTGTGATGGCGGGAAGGGGTTTGGCGGTGGAGCGGGGTTTTGGGGCGGCGGGTTGTCGTGGGGCGGGTTTCCATTCGAGGATCTGGCCGTCGGCGAGGAGGCGGTCGCGGAGGAGCGGGTAGCGGAGTTTGGCGGGGATGACGTCGTGCTCGAGGGAGAGGACGGCGGCGGTGGCGG
>JAISTY010000214.1 GCA_031272375.1 Opitutaceae bacterium
CCGCCACCCCCCGCCCTCTTGTCGCCGCGACAAAAATGCTGAACGACTCCACGCGGCGCAGACCTTTTTTCCCCCCTTCCGGCATCCGCCTTCTCAACGGCGCCTTCGGCGCGTGGACCGTCCTCGTCTTCGCCTTCCTCTACCTGCCCATCGTCATCCTCGTCGCCTACTCCTTCAACGCCTCCGACCTCGGCGTCGTCTGGGAGGGCTTCACGACGGAGTGGTATGCCTCCCTCCTCGAAAACGAGAAAATCATCGAGAGCCTCTGGAACAGCCTCGTCATCGCCGCCGTCACGACCGTCGTCTCCGTCATCATCGGCACCGGCGGCGCCTGGCTGCTCCACCGCTACAATTACCGCTTCTCCCGCGCCATCCAGGCCCTCGTCTGCGTCCCGATGATCATGCCCGAAATCGTCATCGGCATCAGCCTCCTCGTCTTCTTCGCCACCGTCCAAATGCCCCTCGGCTTCACCACCGTCATCATCTCCCACATCACCTTCTGCTTCCCCTTCGTCCTCGTCGCCGTCCAGGCCCGCCTGCACGGCCTCGACCCCGCCCTTGAGGAGGCCGCCCTCGACCTCGGCGCGACCCCCGCCACCGCCTTCCGCCTCGTCATCATCCCCTGCCTGCGCCCCGCCATCATCTCCGGCGCCCTGATGTCCTTCACCCTCTCGATGGACGAGATCATCGTCACCTTCTTCACCCGCGGCCCCAACTCCCCCACCCTGCCCGTCACCGTCTTCGGCATGGTCCGCAAGGGCCTCAACCCAGGCATCAACGCCCTCTCCGCCGTCTTCGTCCTCACCACCGTCGCCTTCGTGCTCTTTTCCGAGCGCCTGAAAAAACTTGCAAGACGGTGAGCGCCGCCATTCTCCCCTCTCGCCCTCCTCCCAACCATGAAAAAACCACACCTCACCGCGGCCCTCGCCGCCCTCATATTCGGAGCCGGCGCCGCCGGTGCCGCCGAAGAGCTGAACCTCTTCGCCTGGTCGGAATACGTCCCCCAAAAGGTCATCCGCGGCTTCACCAAGGAGACCGGCATCAAGGTCAACTACGAGGAGTTCGCCTCCTGCGAGGAAATGATCGCCAAAATCAACGCCGGCGGCACCGCCTACGACGTCATCCAGCCCTCCGACTACGCCGCCGAGGCCCTCGCCAAGGAAAACCTCCTCCTCCCACTCGACCCCGCCAAAATCCCCAACGCCAAAAACCTCCTCCCCGAATACCTCGGCCTCCCCCACGACCCCCACGGCAAATTCACCGTCCCCTACATGATCGGCTCCGTCGGCATCGTCGTGAACACCCAGAAAATCAAGGACCCCGTCGCCGGCTACAACGACCTCTTCTCCGGCAAATACAAAAACCGCATCGTCGTCGTGGATGACGCCCGCGAACTCCTCGTCGCCGCCCTCTACACCCTCGGCAAATCCATCAACGACATCACCCCCGAAAACATCGAACTCGCCCGCCCCATCCTCAAAAAATGGCTCTCCCAGGTTAAAATCTTCGACAGCGACAGCCCCAAAAACGCCCTCCGCAGCGGCGAGGCCGACATCGGTCTCGTCTGGAGCGGCGAGGCCGCCCTCCTCTGGCGCTCCGAAAAACACTTCGAGGGCAAAAAACTCAAGGTCACCAAAAACGAGAACAAGAAATTCCAATACGTCCTCGCCTCCGAGGGGCACCACATCTTCGTGGACACCCTCGCCATCCCCAAGACCGCCAAAAACCCCGACGCCGCCCACAAGTTCATCAACTACATCCTCCGCCCAGACGTCAGCCGCCTCGTCTCCGCCGAGTTCCCCTACACCAACCCCAACGCCGCCGCCCGCAAACTCCTCTCCCCCGACGAACTCGCCAACCCCGCCAGCTACCCGGCCTCCTCCATCAAACCCGACACCTTCCGCGACCTCGGCGCCGGCAAAAACGCCCTCGTTGACAAGCTCTACACCGACCTCAAGGCCGACAACTGACACCCGCGCCGCCGCGACAAGCCGCCGCCGCGCCCCCGCGCCGCCGGCGGCTTTTTAACCACCTCCAACATCCGCCACCCATGAACCGAACCGCGAAACCGGTCCTCTCCGACAAGCCGCCGTCACGCCCCCGCGCCTGACCGCCCTCGGAACGCGAAGAGATGCAAGCCGCCGTCCAGCCAGCCGCCGCCAACACCCGCGCCCGCCGCCCCCGCCTCATCGGGTGGCTCCTCGTCGCCCCCATGCTCCTCTGGCTCGCCCTCTTCGTCCTCGTCCCCATGGGCATCCTCCTCGTCTATAGCTTCTGCCAGCGCGACGACCTCGGACGCGTCGTCTTCTCCTTCACCTGGGAAAACTACGCCCGCTCCCTCGACCCCCGCTTCCTCGGCATCCTCGGACGCTCCGTCCTCTACGCCGCCATCACCACCGTCATCTGCGTCGCCGCCGGCTACCCCGTCGCCTGGTTCATCGCCCGCCGCTCCCCCGCCGTCCGCAACCGCCTCCTCATGCTCGTCATGATCCCCTTCTGGACCAGCTTCCTCATCCGCACCTACGCCTGGATCAGCATCCTCCAGACCGAGGGCCTCCTCAACGGCCTCCTCATCGCCGCCTCCCTCATCTCCGAACCCCTCCAAATCCTCTACACCCCCGCCGCCGTCGTCATCGGCCTCGTCTATGCCTACCTCCCCTTCATGATCCTCCCCATCTACGGCAGCGCCGAAAAAGTGGACAACGCCCTCGTCGAGGCCGCCCACGACCTCGGCGCCGGCCCGCTCCGCGCCTTCTCCGAGGTCATCTTCCCGCTCACCTGGCCCGGCATCGCCGCCGGCATCCTCCTCGTCTTCGTCCCCGCC
>JAISTY010000089.1 GCA_031272375.1 Opitutaceae bacterium
CTCCGCGAATGCGTCGCCTTCTCCGGCGCCCTCGCCGCCGCCCTCGCCCTCGCCTGCGTCCGCCCCCGCAGGGTCCGCTGGCGCGACGCCCTCCGCGCCGCCGCCCGCGCCGGCGCCGACGCTGTCCCTATCGTCTGCATCCTCGGTTTCCTCATGGGCCTCATCATCGCCTTCCAGGCCGCCATCCCCATGAGCAAGCTCGGCGCGGAAATCTACGTCGCCGACCTCGTCGGCGTGGCCACCTTGCGCGAACTCGGCCCCCTCGTCACCTGCGTCATCCTCGCCGGACGCACCGGCTCCGCCTTCGCCGCCGAAATCGGCACCATGCGCGTCAACGAGGAACTCGACGCCCTACGCGCCATGGGCCTCGACCCCGTCGCCTTCCTCGCCGTCCCGCGCGTCCTCGCCGTCCTCGCCGTCACCCCGCCGCTCGCCCTGTTCGCCAACCTCACCGGCATCGTCGGCGCCATTGTCGTCCTCCTCTCCATGGGCTACCCGCTCTCCGCCTGCCTCAACGAAACCCTCTCCATGCTCCGCCCCGGCGACCTCGCCGGCGGCCTCCTCAAGGCCCTCGTCTTCGGCCTCATCGTCGCCGCCATCGGTTGCCTCCGCGGCCTCCAGACCCGCGACGGCCCCGACGCCGTCGGCGTCTCCGCCACCCGCGCCGTCGTCGGCGGCATCATCCTCATCGTCATCGCCGACGGCCTCTTCGCCGTCCTCTTTCATTGCCTGAAAATATGAGCGCGGAACCTCCTCTCATCCGGGTCGAAAACCTCTCCGTCGGACACGGCGGCTCCGTCCTCCTCGGCAACATCACCTTCGAGGTCCGCCGCGGCGAAATCCTCGCCGTCATCGGACGCTCCGGCTGCGGCAAAAGCACCCTGCTCCGGCACCTCGCCGGCCTCGCCGAACCCCCGCGCGGCCAAATCCTCATCGGCGGCGCCGACCTCGCCGCCGCCCAAGGCCGCGCCCGCCGCCAACTCCTCCGCCGCGTCGGCCTCGCCTTCCAGGGCGGCGCCCTCTTCGGCTCCATGTCCCTCCTCGAAAACATCCTCCTCCCCATCGAGGAACTCACCGACATCCCCGCCGGCGCCGCCCGCCTCATCGCCCGCATGAAACTCCGACTCGTCGGCCTCGCCGGCCGCGGAAACCTCCTCCCTTCCGCCCTCTCCGGCGGCATGCGCAAACGCGCCGCCATCGCCCGCGCCATGGCCCTCGACCCCGACCTCCTCCTCCTCGACGAACCCTCCGCCGGACTCGACCCCGTCGCCTCCGCCGGCCTCGCCGCCCTCGTCCTCCGCCTCTCCCGCAGCCTCGGCCTCGCCTTCGTCATCGTCACCCACGACCTCGCCGGCCTCGAAACCCTCGCCGACCGCTGCCTCATGCTCGGCGACGCCCGCGACCCCGTCCTCGCCCTCGGCCCGCCCGCCGCCCTCCGCTCCCACCCGGACCCGCGCGTCCGCGAGTTCTTCTCCCCGCGCCCGCCCGCCCCTTGAGCTTCCAACAACACCGCCCGCCATGACCTCCCATTCCGCCAACTTCAAACTCGGCCTCTTCCTCCTCGCCGCCGCCGCCCTCCTTGTCGCCGGCCTCCTCGTCCTCGGCTCCGGCTCCCTCTCAAAACCACGCCTCGTCCTCGAAACCTACTTCGACACCTCCGTCCAGGGCATTGACGTCGGCTCCAAGGTCAAATTCCGCGGCGTCACCATCGGCGAGGTCACCGCCGTGGACTTCGTCCGCAACCGCTACAAAACCGGCCCCGCCCACAAGGCCCGCGTCCTCGTCGAAATGGCCCTCTCCAAACCCATCGCCGGCATGGACGGCGGCCTCGAAAGCGAAATCCAAAAGGGCCTCCGCGCCCGCATGTCCGCCCAGGGCGTCACCGGCGTCTTCTTCATCGAACTCGACTACGTTGACCCCGCCCGCTCCCCGGTCCCCGCCGTGGAATGGAAACCCGCCCGCCCCTTCATCCCCTCCGCCGACAGCTCCCTCCAGCGCATCATCAGCTCCCTCGACGGCCTCCTCGACCACGCCCAGAAAATAGACTTCGGACGGCTCGCCCGCTCCGCCGAAAACTTCGTCCACTCCGCCAACACCCTCGTCACCACCGCCTCCTCCGCCCTCTCCCGCCTCCCCCTCGAACGCATCGGCGACGGCGCCGCCGGCCTTGTCGCCGAACTCCGCGACACCAACCGCCGCCTCCGCGAAATCCTCGACAACCCCGCCGCCGAAAAGGCCGCCGCCTCCGTCACCGCCGCCGCCGACAGCCTCCGCGCCCGCCTCGACGACCCCGCCCTCGCCTCCGCCGTCGCCAAACTCGACAGCGCCGCCGCGCGCGCCAACGCCCTCCTCGGCGCCGCGGACGACGCCCTCCCCGCCGCCCTCGACGATCTCCGGCAGGCCGCCGCCGGCCTCCGCGCCCTCGTCGAGGACATTGGGCGCAACCCCACCCGCCTCCCGGCCGCCCCCCCGCCCCCCCAACCCCCCCATTGAACACGCCAAACCCC
>JAISTY010000152.1 GCA_031272375.1 Opitutaceae bacterium
AACCCACTCCCCCGCCGATTATTGTTAATTGTTAATAACGAATTGTTTCATTACTCATTGTTAATTGTTAATTGCTCCCAAGTCCACCCGCCGCTCCTTCCTCCGCAACACCGCCGCCCTCGTCTCCAGCGCCATCTTCTTCCCGCGCGTCCTCCCCGCCGCCACCCTCGGACGCGACGGCGCCGTCTCCCCCAACTCCCGCCTCCGCATCGCCTCCATCGGCCTCGGCGGCACCCCAGGCAAAACCGGCAAGGGCGGACGCAACCTCGACGAGTTCCTCGCATTCCCAGGCGTCGAATGCGCCGCCATCTGCGACGTCAAAAAAGCCGCCCGCGAACTCGCCCTCCGCAACGCCAACGCCGCCATGCGCAAACGCCTCAAATCCGCCGCCCCACAGCTCGGCCCCGACGCCCTCTTCTCCGACCTCCGCGAAATGCTCTCCAAACTCGACGGCAAAATTGACGCCGTCTGCGTCTCCACCCCCGACCACTGGCACGTCCCAGCCACCCTCGCCTGCATCCGCCGCGGCCTCCCAGTCTATTGCGAAAAACCCCTCTGCCGCACCCTCTCCGAAGGCCGCCTCCTCGCCGACACCTCCGCCGCCCTCAACGCCAAAGTCCTCGTCGGCTCCCAGCAACGCACCGTCTATCCACCCATCCTCCGCTCCGTCCGCGCCGTCCAGGCCGGCCGCATCGGCGAACTCAAACGCGTCCGCGTCATCCTCCACAAAGGCAACCCAGGCGTCCCCTTCAAACCCGTCCCCGTCCCCGACGGCATTGACTACAACCTCTGGCTCGGCCCAGCACCCGTCAAACCCTACGCCGAACTCCGCGTCGGCGGCACCTTCCGCCAAATCTCCGATTACTCCGAAGGCTCCATCTCCGACTGGGGCGCCCACCACCTCGACATCGTCCAAATGACCCTCGGCACCGACCTCTCCGGCCCAGAAGAGGTCGAAGGCTCCGGCGCCTTCCCCTCCTCCGGCCTCTACGACGTCCCCTACCGCTACGACGCCCGCCTCTGGTATCCCCGCCAAAAAGTCGAGGTCATCGTCACCACCGACCCCAAAGACTGCCCAGAGGTCACCGACACCTCCAAACTCGTCAACGGCATCCGCTTCGAAGGCACCCGCGGCTCTATCTTCTGCGACCGCTCCAAAGCCGTCCCCAGCAACCCCTCCATCTTCGCCGGCGACATCCCCTCCCGCAACGCCGACCGCGACGCCCACAAAGCCAACTTCCTCGCCATGATCACCCGCAACGCCCCCCCTGCCGCCTCCGCCGAGGTCGGCCACCGCAGCGCCACCCTTTGCCACCTCGTCTATGCCGCCGCCCGTCTCAACACCGCCTTCAAATGGAACCCCGTCACCGAACGCGCCGAAGGCCCCAACGCCGACCTCGTCAACCGCTCCTTCGAACTCCCCCGCCGCTCCCACTTCTACAACCTCTAACCCCGCAACCCCTCCGCCACAACACCCCGCCGCCAACCACCAACAACCCGCCGCCTATAAGTCCTATCCTCCCCTCCCTCCCAGCGCCGCCCCAGCGGCGCGCACTCCCAATTGTTAATTACTCATTGTTAATTGTTCCCATGTCTCCCTCCCTCCCCTCCATGAAAAACCGCCTCCTCCTCGCTACTTTTGCCTGCTGCTGCGCGGCGGCAACGGCAGCAGCCCCCGCCCCCTTCCTCAAAGACCTCCCCGCCTTCAAATACGCCGAAAACACCACCCTCGAACACGCCGCCTACGACTACATCTCCCAAAACACCTCCAACCCATCCGCTCTCCGCCAGCTCGCCACCGACACCCGCGCCGCCCTCGCCAACGCCTCCAACACCGACGCCACCGCCGTCGCCCTCTGGATCCTCGGCCTCACCGCCTCCGACCCCGACATCCCCTTCATCGCCTCCAAACTCGCCGACCCCGCCACCCTCGCCCCCGCCGCCTCCGCCCTCTCCCAAATCGCCTCCCCAGCCGCCGTCAACGCCCTCGCCAACGCCCTCGCCAACTCCACCGACACCACCCGCGCCATCACCCTCGCCAACGCCCTCGGCTGGTCCCGCTCCCCCGACGCCGTCCCCCCCCTCGCACAAGCCGCCGCCTCCAACAACCCCGCCCTCGCCGCCGCCGCACGCCAGTCCCTCGCCGACAACCGCACCCCCGCCGCCGCCAACGCCCTCGCCAAACTCCCCGTCGAAACCACCGCCATCCCACTCCTCGAAATCTCCCGCAACCTCGCCCGCTCCGGCGACACCCAAGCCGCCGCACCCCTCCTCAAAAAACTCCTCGAAACCAAATCCCTCCCAGCCCCGCTCCGCACAGAGGCCATCCGCGTCTCCCTCGACCACGACCTCCCCTTCGCCCCCGCCCTCATCAAACAACTCGCCGCCCAAAACGACCCCGCCACCCTCGACTTCCTCCTCCCCTACTACGCCAAACTCCCCGCCGACACCCGCTCCAAAATCCTCTCCAAACTCTCCGCCGCCCCCGACGCCGACGCCACCGCCCTCACCCTCTCCCTCATCGCCCCACAACTCTCCCCCGCCGACGCCCGCCCCTTCCTCGCCTCCAAAAACGAAACCTCCCGTCTCGCCGCCCAACGCCGCTTCGCCGACGCCGCCACCCAACCCGACGCCGCCGCCGTCCTCAACGACTACCTCTCCGACAACGACAACACCGCCGCCAACCTCCTCCCCCACCACGTCGCCCAACCCCCCCCCAACCCCCAC
>JAISTY010000195.1 GCA_031272375.1 Opitutaceae bacterium
CTCCGCCCGAATTTACCCCCCCCGCCACACCTCCCTTGTCCCCCATATCCCCCCACCCCCCCCCCCCCTGGCGCCGCGCCCGGGGCGCGCACTCTAAATTGTTAATTGTTAATTGTTAATTGTTAATTGTCTCCTATGTCCCCTCCCCTTCTTCCCTCCACGCGCGTCTTAAATTTTAAGTCCACGTCCATGAAACCCTCCACCCTCACCACCGCCTGTCCATCCCTCTCGCCGCGCGCCTCCCCCCGCGCCCTTCTCCTCGCCTTATCTTTCATCTTTTCTCTTTCATCTTTCATCTCCTCCGCCGCCCCCCTCTCCCTCCTCTGGGACGCCGCCCCCTTCCAATCCTGCTTCGTCAACCACGGCGGCTACGGTCGCGTCAAACGCCTCTCCAACGGCGAACTCGCCTTCATCTACTCCACCGGCCCCGTCGGGGACACCGCCGTTTTTATCCGCAAAAAGAAATCCGCCGCCGACCCCGCCTGGGGCGAACCCATCCGCGTCGCCACGCCCCCGAAACCCGCCTCGCCCGCCCAAAAAAATCCCGACTACCGCTACGTTAACTCCGAGATGACCGAGCTCGCCGACGGTCGCCTCTTCTACACCTGGAACGCCCGCCCCGTCGTCCGCGACGGCCACCTCCCCTACAAAATCATGGGCGCGTTCTCCTCCGACGGCGGCGCCTCCTGGGGCGCGGGCCGCGACCTCTACCTCGCCGGCAACACCTACCGCACCGGCTGCTGGGAACCGTTCCCCATCGAAATCCCCGCCGGCGGCCCCTTCTCCAAAGGCGAGTTGCAGGTCTGGTTCTCCGACGAGTCCACCACGCCCCACGGCGACCAGAACATCACCGTCCTCCGCTCGCGCGACAACGGCGCCTCCTGGCTCAAACCCGCCGTCGCCTGCTACCGCAAGGGCTGGCGCGATGGTATGCCCGTCCCCGTCCTCCTCCAAAACAACAAGGGCCTCGTCTTCTCCATCGAGGACAACCGCGGCCCGCACCACCGCTTCAACCCAGCCATCATCCGCCCCCTTTTCGACGGCGAATGGCACGGCGCCGTTGACGCCGACAGCCCGCGCCGCTGGAGCGCCCTCGCCGCCCCGCCGTCTCCCCCCGACGCCTACCTCGGCGCCCCCTACCTCATCCAACTCGACTCCGGCGAAACCGTCCTCTCCTGCCAGTCCACCGAAAACCGCTTCCGCGACCCCCAAAAACACCACCTCTACGCCAGCCTCCGCGTCTATGTCGGCGACGAAAACGCCCGCAACTTCGCCAACCCGACGACCCCCTTCCCCGACCTCCCGCCCGACGCCAACGCCCTCTGGAACTCCATTTGCCAGATTGACCACGACACCCTCGTCGCCGTCGCCGACATCAAAGGTCTCCCGAAAAACAACGGCCTCTACATCGCCACCGCCAAAATCCTCCGCCCCCAAAAACACCCGTAAGCCCGCCCCCCATCCCACATCTCCCATATCTCCCATGTCTCCCATTGCTCCCATTACTCCTCTCGCCTCCCATCCCCGCGCCGCCCCAGCGGCGCGCACTCTCAATTGTTAATTGTTCATTGTTAATTATTAATTATCCTCCCATGCACATCAAAAACCACACCCGCATCCTCCTCGCGGCCCTCCTGCTGGCCGCTTCCAACTCCTCGCTCTCCGCCTGGGGTTTCATCGGCCACTACTCCGTCGCCGCCATCGCCGAGGCCAACCTCACCCCGAAGGCCAAGGCCAACATCCGCTCCTTCATCGAGGGCCGCTCTATCGTCTGGTATGCCCTCTGGATGGACGGCATCCGCGGCGACCCAGCCTACGAGTTCACCTACACCTGGCACTCCGCCTGGGTGGACAAAGACTTCCGCCACGTCATCGCCGAGGAAAAGGTCGGCGGCAAAGGCGACATCATCACCGCCCTCGACGGCGCCATCGCCGATCTCCGCGATTACAAAAAACTCCCCCCCGAAAAGGTCGCCTTCAACATCAAGCTCCTCGTCCACCTCATCGGCGACTCCCATTGCCCAGGCCATGCCAAATACCTCTCCATCAACCCGTTCAAATTCGACGTCTACTGGGGCAAGAAAAAGCTCACCTACCACCAGGTCTGGGACACCCAGCTCGTCGAATACAAGAAATGGGGCTACCTTGAATACCTCCACCAGCTCAACCGCCTCTCCCCTCCCGAAATCGCCAAAATCACCGCCGGCTCCCCGGTCGAATGGTTCGAGCAAATGGCCCGCGAATGCGCCGTCATCTACGATTGGGCCAAACCCGGCGACACCCTCTCCGGCGAAAAATACCACCGCGACTTCATCGAAAAGGCCACCGTCGTCGTCGAATCCCAAATCCAAAAAGCCGGCTACCGCCTCGCCCGCCTCCTCAACGACGCCTTCGATAAGTAACATCCCGCCGCCACGGGACTTAAAACTTAAACCTTAAACCTTCGCGCCCCCGCGCCCTGTCCAACCCACATCTCCCATATCTCCCATTCCTCCCATGTCTCCCATTGCTCCTCTCGCCTCCCCTCCGCGCCGCCCCAGCGGCGCCACACTCTAAATTGTTAATTGCTAATTGTTAATTGTTCATTGTCCCCATGTCCGCCCGCTTCCTCCTCTCCTTATCTTTCATCTTTTCTCTTTCATCTTTCATCTCCCCCGCCCTCCTCCCCGCCCTCCGCGCCGAACACACGGTCTTCATCGGCGCCCCCGGCTCCACCGCCTCCGCCTCCGATCTCTCCAACGCCTTCCGCCAACTCCCCTCCGGCGGTGTCATCATCCTCCGCGGCCCCGTTCACGCCGGCGCCAACTTTTCCGCCACGCCCCACGCCGCCCGCGTCACCCTCACCAGCCTCCACAACGGAACGGATTACCGCCCCGCCGGCGCCCGCCTCCTCCTCGGCGACTCCTTCGTCCTCGGCGGCCCCGCCTTCTTTGACAACATCACCCTCGCCGCCGCCTCCGACTCCTCGCGCGTCTTTTGCGCCGGACAACCCGCCGTCTTCGGCCCCGGCGTCGCCTGCCTCCCCGCCCCGAACGGCAAATTCCCCTCCCTCGTCGCCGCCGCCCGCGACGGCAACTTGTCCAACCTCGCCGTCCTCGGCGGCGAATGGCACTCCCTCCTCGGCGGCTCCTCCGGCTCTTCCGCCGGCAACTTGTCCGTCACCATCCGCGGCGGCCGCTTCCACGGCCCCGTCTGCGCCGCCGGCTCCGGCCCCCACAAGGGCAACGCCACCCTCGCCATCCACGGCGGCGAGTTCCTCGGCGGCGTCGCCGTCCTCCCCGACACCCCCGCCGCCGCCTTAAACGGCGCCGCCTCCGTCACCCTCAACAACGGCGTCT
>JAISTY010000201.1 GCA_031272375.1 Opitutaceae bacterium
GGCGGTGGTGGAGGGCAGCGGGCGCGCGTAGCCGAAAACCCCCTCGTCCACGCGCCGGTGAAGCGCCTCGATGACGGCGGGCGGCGACTGGAAATCCATGTCGGCGACCCACATCGGCAGGATGTCGCGTCCCTGGTATTTCTGCCATTTCTGGGAGTCGGTGTTGAGGCGGTTGCGGACGGTTGCGAAATCGAAGTGCATGGAAATCACCGCGAGCCTCTCCGATTTCCACCCCACTGGGGAACACAAATTTCGGGACTTAAAATTTGCCCTCCCCCGCCCCGCCGGAATCCTGCCCGCCTTCAAACCCGACCCTCGACCCGACTGCCGACATGAAAAAAACATCCCTCGCCCTCGCCGCGCTCGCCGCCCTCGCCCTCAACGCCTCCGCCGCTTCCACCGCCGTCCCCGTCATCGAACCGGCGCCAACGGACGCCCCCCGCGCCGGCGTCCTCGTCTATGGCGCCACGCCCGCGGGCGTCATGGCCGCCGTCGCCGCCGGACGCGCCGGCCACAACGTCACCCTCCTCGAAGCCTCCTACCTCGTCGGCGGCCTGATGTCCGGCGGGCTTTTTAAGACTGACATCGGACGCGCCGACACCATCGGCGGCTTGTCGCGCGAGTTCTTCGACCGCGTCCTCGCCCATTACAAAAAAACCGGCGACAAGGCCCTCGTCGCCGCCTGCACCGACGGCGGCAAATACGACACCGGCTTCTTCTTCGAGCCGAAGGTCGCCCTCCAGGTCTTCCGCGAAATGCTCGCGGAGGCCGGCGTCACCCTCCTCTCCAAGGAGCAACTGCTTTGCGTCGGCGTGGACAACAAACGCGTCACCTCCCTCGTCACCCGCCACTACGAAACCGGCAAAACCACGCGCTTCACGGCGGACGTGTTTGTTGACGGCACCTACGAGGGCGACCTCATGGCCGGCGCGGGCGCGCTCTACCGTGTCGGACGCGAGGCGCGCTCCGAGTTCAACGAGCCCCTCGCGGGCGTCACCGCCGGCCCGCCGGAGTTCATCGGCAAGGGCGACCAGCGCGTCCAGGCCTACAACATCCGCTCCACCCTCTCCACCGCCCCCGACCGCGTCCCCGTCCCCCGCCCGCGCCACTACTACCGCGACGCCCACGCCTCGCACATCGCCACCATTAAAAAGTTCAACCTCTCCGGCATCGAGGAGCTGTTCACCGATTATGCCCGCTGGGCCCCCATCAACGGCAAATACGACCCCAACAAGGCCGACTTCCCCGGCGTCAACTTCGCCTACGCCGACGGCTCCTACGAGGAACGCGCCCGCATCACCCGCGAGGTGCAGGACTACTGGCTCTCCCTCTGGTGGCTCCTCCAAAACGACCCCGAAATCCCGGAAACCTTCCGCGCGAACGCGAAAAAATGGGGCCTCCCCGCCGACGAATACCTCGAGTCCGGCCACGTCTCCCCGCAGCTCTACGTCCGCGTCGCCCGCCGCCTGCTCGGCCGTTATTTCCTGACGCAACACGACCTCACCCACGACCGCCACAAGCCCGACGCCGTTTGCAAGGGTTCCTACAACATGGACGCCCACCCCATCCACCTCATCCAGACCGACGCCGGCCCCGCCGAGGAGGGCCACATCAACGCCTCCACCGGCGGCGACTACGAAATCCCCTACCGCTCCCTCCTCCCCCACGGCCTCGACAACCTCGTCGTCGCCGCCGCCATCTCCGCCTCCCACATCGCCTACTCCAGCGTCCGCATGGAGCCGGTCTTCATGATGCTCGGCCACGCCGCCGGACAAGCCGCCGCCCTCGCCCGCGAAACCCAACTCCCGGCGGACAAAATCCCCGTCGCCACCCTCCGCGCGAAATTAGAGGCGCCCACCGCCTCCGGCGCCCGCGGCATCCCGCTCCACGCCGAATACAAACCCCTCGTCGCCCTCCGCCTCAAAAACCCCGACGCCCGCCCCGCCCTCGGAAAACCCGTCGAAATCGAACTCGTCCCCCTCAACGTCCGCGACGACGCCCCCCTCAAACTCCTCGCATGGAACTTCGACGGCTCCGGCGCCCTCCAAGCACCCGCCAGCCCGGAAAAATCCATGACCGTCGCCCCCGTCTTCACCACGCCGGGCGCCCACACCGTCACCTGCATCGCC
Source organism: Opitutaceae bacterium (assembly GCA_031272375.1). GTDB lineage: Bacteria > Verrucomicrobiota > Verrucomicrobiia > Opitutales > Opitutaceae > JAISTY01. The sequence goes on from JAISTY010000201.1 coordinate 2,130, forward strand.
ACCGACGCCGCCCAGCGCAAGGCCCGCCCAGCCACCCTCACCCTCACCTTCGGCGACGCCCCCTCCAACGACCGCGAAACCCATTACACCGCCGCCAAACTCGAAGGCCGCTGGGACCGCGTCCGCGGCCAGGAAATCGAATACCTCTCCCGCGTCGGTCTCATTGACGACAAAAAGGCCGACGGCCGCCACAGCGCGACCTTCCCCGTCACCCTCCCGAAAACCGGACGCTACCTCGTGGCGGTCGCCTATCCGACGGCGGGCAAACGCGGCACAACGGCGGCACCCTGCGAGGTGACGCACGCCGGCGGCGTCGCGAAAATCACCCTCAACCAATTCCGCAAAACCGACCTTGCCGGCAAACCGACGCCCTTCGCGTTCGTCCCGGTCGGCGAATGGCGTTTCGAGGCGGGCAAGCCCTACACGGTGAAAATCAGCAACCAAAACGCCCCCGCCGCCGCCGCGAAAGGCGCGACCCCCGCCGTGACAATTGACGCCGTCCGCTGGATCTGGCTCGGCGAATAACCCCCGGAAAATCCGCGGTTGGTTCGGGGATTGTCCGGGGGTTTTTCGCCGAGGCAGATCCTGCGGCCGGCGGCTCTTGTCACGGCGGGGGTGGCGCCTTGCGCGGCGGCGGCGGGGGCGTTTTGGTTGCTGATTTTCACCGTGTAG
>JAISTY010000039.1 GCA_031272375.1 Opitutaceae bacterium
GGGCGTCGAAATCACCGGCAAAATTGACCGCGTTGACCGCCACAAAGCCTCCGGCGCCTTCCGCATCCTCGACTACAAAACCTGGGACAAAAAAAAGTCCTCCAAGGAGGTCTTCCTCACCACCGGCGCCGCCGCCATCGCCGCCGCCGAAGCCCTCAACCTGCCGCTCGTCACCGTAAGCCGCTCGAAAGGCGTCTGGTCCGACCTCCAACTTCCCCTCTACCGCCTCGCGTTCAAGACCGGCGTCATCCCCGGCCTGCCGTCGTCCGCCGCCGCCGCCGAGCCGGAATGCCTCCACCTCACCATCGCCCGCTCCGAAACCGGCACCGGCCTCGCCGATGACTACGACCAGCGCGCCTTCGCCTCGGACGCCGCCGCGCAAACCATCTCCGCCGTCCTCGCCCGCCTCCGCGCCGGAATCTTCTGGCCGCCCCTCGAACTGCCGGAGGACTTCGCCCCGCTCTTCCCCGGCGTCTCCGAAAAGGAAATCAAAACGGGCATCTCCCAAACCTGGCTCGACGACCAGCACCGCCGCCTCAAAACCCTCCCGCGCAACCCGGAGGCAACACCATGAGCCACCACTTCATCAGCGCCTCCGCCGGCACCGGCAAAACCTTCGCCCTCACCACCCGCGTCATCCGCCTCCTCCTGCTCGGCGCCCCACCGCGCTCCATCCTCGCCCTCACCTTCTCCCGCGCCGCCGCCGGCGAAATCTTTAACAAACTCGTCGCCCGCCTCGCCGAAGCCGCCACCGACAACGCCCGCGCCGCCACCCTCTCCGCCCAAATCCTCGACAAGCTGCCGCCCGACGAACAGGCCGCCATCCGCTCCCACCACGCCACCCGCTCCGGCAACCTGCCGCCCGCCGCCTTCGCCGCGCTCCTCCGCTCCCTCGTCGCCACCCAGCACCAAAGCAACATCGGCACCATTGACAGCTTCATGTGGCGCGTCGCCCGCATGTTCCCCCTCGAACTCGGCCTCGGCTCCGAACCCGCGATGACCGACGAGCCAACCGCCGCACGCGCCAAAATCGCCACCGCCAAATCCCTCCTCTTCCTCGGCGCCGCCAACTCCGCCGCGCACGAATTCTTCGACGCCTTCTTCGCCGCCACCCACGGCAAGGAGGGCAAAACCTTCGTCGAAAAACTCTCCACCTTCGTCAATGCCTGGCACGACCGCTGGCTCGACTTCCACCCCGGCGACCCCAAAACCGGCTGGGGCGTCCCCGAAACTCTCTGGGGCCCTACCGGCTGCCCCTTCCAAAAACGCGGCGACCTCGCCGCCCTCGCCGAACGCTTCCGTGCGGAAATCGCCAACAACCTCCCCCCGTCCAACCTCACCCCGGGACGACAGGGGGAGGTGCAATCAGCCCTGGGCAAGGTCGCCGATTTCGCCGCCGACTTCAACGGCACCGTCTCGGGCGCCCCCGGCTTCCTCGAAAAATTGCTCCTGCTCTGGGACCGCCCCGCCCGCGCCCTCGGCCCCCTCACCTATCACAAAAAGGAAGTCCCCTTCTCCCGCGCCCAGTCCCGCCTCGCCTCCGACCTCCTTGAAACCCTCGTCGCCTCCGCCCTCGACCTCCGCTGCAAACACACCCGCGGCATCGGAAACCTCATGCGCGGATTCGAGGCCGCCTACGAAAAAAACTTCCGCTCCGCCGGCGGCTTCGTCTTCGCCGACATCCCCCGCCTCGTCGCACGCCTCGGCGACGTCAACTTCGCCCTCCTCGCCTTCCGCCTCGACGCCCAAATCCGCCACTGGCTCCTCGACGAGTTCCAGGACACCTCCCGCGCCCAGTGGCGCGTCATCGGACCCCTCGTCCGCGAGGCCCTCGCCGACAGCGACACCGGCGCCACCCCCGACGACCTCCCCCGCTCCGTCTTCACCGTCGGCGACGCCAAACAGTCCATCTACGGCTGGCGCGGCGGCGACGTCGCCATCTTCCTCAAAGAAAAGTCACGCCCCGAATACACCTGCGAACCCCTCTACCAGTCCTACCGCTACGGCGCCGTCATCGCCGAGGCCGTCAACACCGTCTTCGCCCCCGCCGCCCTCACCGCCTTCCTCGGCGACTCCGCCGCCACCCGCGCCTGGGCCGACGTCTGGCACGACCACACGTCCGCGGGGGAAAACACCGCCGACCACGGACAAGTCGCCGTCAAAACCGTGAGCCGCTCCCACGGGGCAACACACCCCAACGCCGACGACTTCGCCGACAGCATTCTCGCGGAACTCCAGGAGACCCGCCCCCTCGAAAAAGGCCTCGAAACCGCCATCCTCGTCCGCGACGGCGCCACCGGCAAAATCCTCTCCGAACGCCTCCGCGCCGCCGGCATCCACGCCGTCTGGGAGGGCGAAAGCGCGATCTCCGACACCCCGGTCGTCACCGCCCTCCTCAACCTCGTCCTCCTCTCCGCCCACCCCGGCGACACCCTCGCCGCCCGCCACATCGCCGCCTCCCCGCTCGCCGGGCTTTTCAACGCCCCCCCAGCCGCCCTCTCGCAGCGGCTCGCCCGGCAAATCTCCCGCCTCGGCCTCGCCCGCGCCCTCGCCGAAATCGTCCGCCCCCTCAAGGACGCCCTCCCACCCGAAAACGCCGCCTTCGTCCGCTCCCGCCTCGACGACCTCCTCCTCGCCGCCGCCCGCTACGAGGCCGCCGCCCGCCCCGACAACCGCGCCGACGACTTCGTTGACTTCGTCAACGCCGCCAAACGCCGCGACTTCGCCGACAAATCCGCCGTCAAAATCCTCACCATTCACCGCAGCAAGGGCCTCGGCTTCGACTACGTCATCCTCCCCCTCCACGAGACCAAAGGCATGGACTCGCCCCAGAGCCTCCACGAAGCCCCCCTCGTCGGCAAAACGAACAACGCCCCCTGGCTCCTCGAAAACCCCGGCGAACTCATCTCGCAAAACGACCGCACCCTCGCCGACGCCGCCGAACGCGCCCGCCAGAAGGCGATTTTCGAGACCCTCTGCGTCTATTACGTCGCGATGACCCGCGCCAAAAAACTCCTCTCCATCCACACCCGCGAGGTCTCCGAAGGAAGCAACACGCGCTACTTCTCCGCCCTCGTCGCCCAACAACTCGAAAGCTTGCCCGGCAAACTCGACCTCGCCGGACAACCCGCCGACGGACAACCCGCCGCCCGACAACCCGCCGACGACGCCGCCCCCATCGCCCTTCCCGCCGCGCCCAACTCCGTCACCCCCTCCTCCGCCTCCCGCCGCCACGACCGCCTCTTCCCCGAAAAACAACAACCCGCCGCCGAGCAGGCCGCCGACCGCGGCACACGTCTCCACGACGCCCTCGCTAAAATCGAATGGCTCCCCGCGCCGGGACAACCCGCCGACATCCCCGCCGCCGACATCAACCTCTCCGCGCCCTCCCCTTTCCGCGACGCCCTCGCCAACCGCCCCGGCGACCTCGCCGCCCTCTGGCGCGAAAAATCCTTCGAGATTTTCCTCCCGCCCTCCCCCGGAAACCCCGGCGGCGAATGGCTCTCCGGCCGCTTCGACCGCGTCGTCCTCACCGGCCCCGCGACAAGCCGCCGCGCCCGCATCCTCGACTACAAAACCAACACCCCCCTCCCCGGCGAATCCCCCGGCGGGTTCGCCGACCGCATGGCCGAAACCTACGCCCCGCAAATGGCGCTCTACCGCCGCGCCCTCGCCCGCCTCGCCGGCATCCCGGAGCCAAACATCACCGCCACCCTCCTCCTCTCCGCCACCCTCGCCGCCCGCGAGGTGTGACCCTCACACAAAGCACGCCGCCGCCGTCAGCGCCGCCAAGATCGCCCCGATCAGCGTCTCCCACGGCAGCAACCGCAGACGCTCCCGCGGCCCCGCCTGCATCGCCCCCGCCGTCGCGTGGAAAAACGACCCGTGCGGCAGATGATCCAGCACCGTCGCCCCGGAATTGATCATCGCCGCCCCCCACACCGCGCTCACACCCGCCGCCAATATCATCTGCGAAAACGACGCCGACGCCACCGCCGCCCCCGCCGTCGTCGAGGCCGTCGCCGCCGACATCAGCGCGCCCGACACCGGCGCCAGCAGCCCGCCCCCGATGCCCGCCGCCCCAAGCCCCTTGAGCAGCAGTTCGCCAAGCACGGACGCCTTGATCACGCCCGCGATCGTCCCCGTCCCGACCAGCAGCAGCGCCACCGCGCCCATCTTCTCCAGACCGAACGCCAGCGACGCGCCAAGCCGCCGCCATTGACCCGCGCACAAAATCCCCGCGATCCCGCCCGCCGGCAGCGCCACCAACGGATCCACCGTCACCCCGCACAACGGACGCAGCGCCAGCAGTCCGATCGCCACCGCCGGCCCCGACAAACTCGCCCACAGCGGCGGCGGCTTGTCGCCGTCGCCGTCGTCCGCCGCCGCGCCCGCGCCCGCCGGCTCCCCCGGCAGCCGCGCGAAGCGCAAAATCACCGCCAGCGCCGCCAGCCCCAGCAGCGCGGGGAGGAGGTTCGCCGCCATCACCGGCGGCAGCGGCGCGCCCATGTTCTCCGCCGCGATGATCGTGTTCGGGTTCGGCGAGATGATGTTCCCGCACTTCCCCCCGCCGATCATCGCCAGCAGCAGCTTCAGCCGCGACACCGGCAGCGTCCGCCCCGCCGCCAGCGCGATGGGCGCGATGGTGATCACCGCCACGTCAATGAAAACGCCGATCGCCGTCAGGAACATCGTGGCGGCCGCCAGCGCGAACAGCGTGTTGCGCTGCCCGAGCCAGCCCGTCAGCGCCCCGGCGATCCGCCGCGCCGCGCCGGTCTTGACCAGCGCGCCCGACAGCACCCCCGCCGTCAAAATCCGCACAATCGCCGGCACCACGTCCTTCACCCCCGCGATCATGGTCGCGACCGTCCCGCCAAGCCCCAGCCCGCCAATCAACCCGCCCGCCAGCGCGCCGAAAATCAGGCTGTAGACCGGATTCTGCCGCCGGCAGACGAGGAGGATGGCAAGGGCAAGGCCGGTCACCGCGCCGGCGGCCGTCTGCGTGTCGCGAAGCGTTTCAAGAAGGCGGGTCATGGCCCCCTTCTCTCACCGAAACCCCTCCGTTTCCCAATCCAAAACAGCCGCGTCACCCGCCGTCCCCCCGCAGCGCGCCGGCGATGATTCGGATGTTTTGGCGGAAGGTCTCCGCGTAGGTCCCCCCTTCGGGAAGCGTGTCGGCGCACAGCGGCGGCGCGAGCCGCGCGCCGGTCTCGCGGGCAACAAGCGCGGCGAGCCGCGGACTCGCGGTGGTGTCCATGAAGACCGCGGGGATTTTGTCCGCGCGGAGCGCGTTGATGACGGCGGCAACCTGCCGCGCCGACGGCTCGGCGTGGCCGTCGGCCCCCGAAAGCGGCAGAACGCGCAGCCCGTAGGCGCGGGCGAGGTGCGCGAGCGAGTCGTGCGTCGTGACGAGGACGCGGTGGCGCGGCGGGATGTCCGCGAGCCGCCCGCGGGCGAAGCGGTCAAGCCCGCGGAGTTCCTCCTCGCAGGCCGCGGCGCGCGCGGCGAGGGCGCCGGCCTGATCGGGCAGCAGCGCGGCGAGGGCGGCG
>JAISTY010000041.1 GCA_031272375.1 Opitutaceae bacterium
GGGTTTGTCTCACACGAAGACGAACCAAGGCGAAGCAAAGGTTTTTTAACCACGGATTTCACTGATTGACACAGATTTCCAACACAATCATTTAACCGCTAAAATCCACTAAACCCTCACTAAACAGACCATGATAATTCATAACTAATTCATATTATTCATGTTATCATGCCAACCCTTCCCTCCCTCTTCCCCGCGCGCTTTGCGCGTTTTTTTTATCTAACCTGCCTTTGCTTCGGCTTGCTTCGGCTTCGTGTGAGCTCCCTCAAAAAAACCCTTCCTCCCGCCCCTTCTCTTCTATCCACTCCCCAAAAATGAAAAAATCCCTAATCCCCTTCCTCTGTGCCCTCTCTGCCTCTGTGGTGAACCTCCTCCAAGCCGACGACAACCCGCCGCGGAACATCGCCTTCCCCGGCGAACACCCGCGCCACCTGCAAGGCATCGCCACCGACTCCTCCGGCAACCTCTTCTGGTCATGGACCACCCGCCTCGTCAAAACCGACCCCTCCGGCAAAATCCTTCAATCCGTTGACACACCAAGTCATTACGGCGACCTTACCGTTGTCGGAAACCGCGTCCATGTGGCGGTCAATCTTGGCGTGTTCAACGAGGAAACCGGCGCGGAATCCTTTGTTTATACACACGACGCGGACACCCTCGCGTTGCTCTCCAAAACCCCCGTCCCCGAATTGGTGCATGGCGCCGGCGGCATCGCTTACGCGGACGGACGCTTTTATATAATCGGCGGTCTCCCGAAAACGCATAAACAAAACTATGTTTATGAATACACCGAAGACCTGAAATTCGTGAAACGCATCGTCGTGGAAAGCGGCTGGACGCTCCTCGGCGTGCAAACCATCTGCCGCGGACCGGACGGCGAATGGTGGCTCGGTTGCTACGGAAAACGCCAAAACGGAAAATCCCGCCCCGTCGCCCTGCGCTGCGACAAAAATTTCAAATTCATTGCCCGCCACGATGTTGACTTGGCCGTCGGCATGGCGATTTCCCCCAACCCCGACTTCGCGTGGGTCGCCCAAAACATCACCTCGCGGAAGGATGACCGGAAATCCCACGCCGCCACCCTGCGGCTGATCCCGTATAAAACCTTACTGGAAACGAAATTGGCCAACTGACGCCGCCCGCTTACCCGACGAGCGCCTTGTAGGCGGCAAGGTATTTCTGCCGCGTGCCCTCGATGACCGCCGCCGGCAGCGCCGGCGCGGGCGGCTTCTGATCCCATTTGATTGCAAGCAAATGATCGCGAACGAATTGCTTGTCATAACTGGGGGGCGAACAGCCCTCCGCGTAGCCGTCGAGCGGCCAGTAGCGGGAGGAATCGGGCGTCAGGATTTCATCCATGAGCACAAGCTCCCCGGCGGGATCGAGGCCGAACTCGAACTTCGTGTCCGCCAGTATGATACCCGCTTTCTCGGCGCGGTCGCGGCCATGCTCGTAAAGCGCGAGACTGGCGGCGCGAATGCGTTCGTAAAGCGCGTCACCCACGAGCGCGGCGGCCTGCCGGTCGTTGATCGCCTCGTCGTGCTGGCCCTTGGGCGCCTTGGTTGTGGGGGTGAACAACGGCCTCGGCAGCCGCCCGGCCTGCCGCAAACCCGGCGGCAACTTGTGCCCGCAAACCTCGCCGTTCCTCCGGTAGGACTCCCAACCGCTGCCGGCCAGATAGCCCCGGACGATGCATTCGAGCGGCAGCGGCTTGAGCTTGCGGACAATCATGGAGCGAAGCCGCAAACCGGGGTCGCCAAGGCCGAATTTGTCAAACTGCGCCGCCTGGTCGGGAAGCAGATGGTTGCGGATGATGCCGGCGGTGCGGGCGAACCACCAGCCGCTCATTTGGGTCAGGATGGCGCCCTTGCCGGGAATGCCCTCGCGCATGACCACATCGAAGGCCGAAAGCCGGTCGGTCGCGGCAATGAGCAGGGCGTCCCCAAGGTCGAAGTTCTCCCGAACCTTGCCGGTCGCGATCCTCGGGAAAGGGACGTTTTCGATGGCAAGAACGGCGGTGGCGGGCAGCGCGGCGGCGAGTTGCAGATGGTTCATCGGCGGGAAAAGCGCGCGAGCAAAGACGCCGCGCCGCCGGGCACAATTCCCAAATTTCCGTTGCCGCCCCACGCCGCTCCCCTACAACGCCCGCAAATGTTCCAAGTCTCTTTTTCAGAACAAAGCATGGGCGAGCTTAACAAACTCGGCACCCTCGCGCAGATGGATGTCATCGAGCCGCTCAGCAACCTGACCGCCGCCGCCCTCAAAAAACCCCGCGAACCCCTCGGCTCCTTCCGCCGCGGCTCCAAAACCCTCTTCCGCCTCCGCTCCGGCCCCTTCCGCATCTACTTTGAAAAAACCTCCGACGACACCCTCCGCGTGGATTACCTCCTCCACACAAACTCCCTTGAGGACTTCCTCCTCCGCAACAAACTCCCCGTCTCCGAAGCCCAACTCGTCAAACAGGACTCCAAAATCCTCCGCTACCTCGAAAGCCTCGCCAAAAAAACACCTCCCAAACCTCCGAAAAAATAACCGCCTCCCTCAACCGCAATGGAACCCTCCCGCGAACCCTCCAGCGACGCCCCCGCCGCCGACCACACCCCTGACGTCCGCCAAGCCAGCCGCATCTACTTCCTCCCCAACCTCATGACCGCAGGAAACCTCTTCTGCGGCTTCCTCGCCGTCATCTGGTGCATCCGCGCCAATTACGCCACCAAACTCAAACTCCTCGGCGCCGACACCCTCGACGACCCCAACACCCTCTTCCGCCACGCCGTCTGGTTCATCTTCATCGCCATGCTCTTCGACACCCTCGACGGACGCCTCGCCCGCATGGGCGGCCGCGAATCCTTCTTCGGCGCCGAATTCGACTCCCTCGCCGACGTCGTCTCCTTTGGCATGGCCCCGGCCCTGATGGTCTTCTTCCTGATACTCTCCCCAACGCAAACGCCCAACCTCTTCATCTTCCGTCAACTCGGATGGCTGCTCGGCTTCGTCTACCTCCTCTGCGCCGCCATCCGCCTCGCCCGCTTCAACGTCATCACCCACCCCCTCCTCCGCCGCCCGCGCCCGGCGGACGACGCCTGCAAGGACTTCCTCGGCCTGCCCGTCCCCGCCGCCGCCGGCACCATCGCCTCCATCGTGCTGGTTTTCCTCCGCTACGCGGAAAACGACAAAACCCTCCAGCAATGGCTCTTCATCCCCCTCCCCCTGCTCCTCCTCGTCATCGCCATCCTGATGGTCAGCAACGTCCGCTATCCCAGCGGCAAAAAGGTGGATTTGCGCACCAAGACCCGCCTGACAACGTTCATCACCACCGGCGTCGTCATCGCGACCCTCGCCGTCTTCTGGGAACAGGGCGTGCCCGAATACGGCATCCTCACCGTCTGCCTCGGCTACATCTTTTTCGGCATCATCCGCCACTTCCGCCGCCTCTGGAAAAGCCGCCAAAACGCCGCCCCGAACCTGTGAACAGCCTTGCGAACAACCCGCCCGCAACCCGCGAACAACTTTTCCCTGTGAACAACCCGCCCTTTTTCCCCGCACCATCCACACGGTTTCCCACAGCCCCGAAACCCCGCTTTCCCCTCTCAAAACCGCCGGTTGTTCACAGAATTCACACCCACAATAAGACTGCTGTTTTAATAAATTGAAAAAGTCTTCTTTTGGCCTTTGTTCATTTCCCGAAACCAAACCACCCTCCACCCACCATGAAGTTCAAAATCAACCGCGACCACTTCAGCAACGGCCTCTCCCAGGTCCTCAACGTTGTCGGCTCAAAAGCCACCATGCCCATCCTCTCCAACGTCCTCATAGAGGCCGACGCCGACCACATCACCCTCACCACAACCAACCTCGACCTCGGCATCCGCGCCAAAATCAAGGCCGAGGTCGCCACCCAGGGCGCCATCACCCTCCCCGTCAAACGCCTCTCCCAAATCATCGGCGCACTCCCCAACACCGACGTCGCCGTTGACCTCCTCTCCGGCAACCAGGTCAAAATCTCCTCCGGCGGCTCCGTCTTCAAAATCGTCGGCCTCCCCAAGGACGAGTTCCCCCCGCTCCCAGAATTCGGCGACGACAAAACCTTCACCCTCGGCCAGGACGAGCTTGCCACCATGATCGCCAGCGTCTCCTACGCCCAGTCCACCGACGAAACCCGCTACATCCTCAACGGCGTCTATTTCAACTTCGCCGACGGCAAACTCTCCCTCGTCGCCACCGACGGCCGCCGCCTCAGCGTCATCTCCAAGGAATTCGCCGACACCGCCGGCGCCGGCAGCATCATCCTCCCCGCCAAAACCGTGGACGAGGTGAAACGCGTCCTCGGCAAGGGCGAAAAACTCAAAGTCGCCTTCAACGACCGCCGCGCCGCCTTCCAAATCGGCACCGACAAGGAAACCGACGGCGGCCTCGTGGACTCCGTCTATCTCTACTCCAAAGTCGTCGAGGGCGCCTACCCCAACTACGCCCAGGTCATCCCCACGGAAACCCACATCCGCATCAAACTCGAACGCGAGCTCTTCCTCGGCTGCGTCAAACGCGCCATGCTCCTGTGCTCCGAAAAATCCAACTCCATCAAAATCCAGCTCAGCGCCAACCAGCTCGAAATCTTCGTCCAGTCCACCGAAGGCGACTTCGCCGAACCCATGGCCATTGACTACAGCGGCCCCGACCTCGCCGTCGCCTTCAACCCCGCCTACATCCGCCAGCCCCTCGAAGCCCTGAAAAAGGACGAGATCTTCTTCGAGGTGAAAGACGAGGTCAGCCCCGGCGTCCTCAAGACCCTCGACAACTTCCTCTGCGTCATCATGCCCGTCCGCATGTCCTGACCCGCCCGGCAAGCCGCCGCCTCAACGCGCCACATCCACGAACCGCACCGCCCCGGTCTCGTCGCGCCGCAACCACGGGAACAACTTCTCCGCGCGCAACGCAATCATGCAGAATGAGTTGCGTTGACGCCTGAACACGCCGAAAAACACCCCCGCGCACACCGCCAGCAAACTGCCCGCGGGATCCAGGACCCCTCCCCCTTCAACCGGCTCAAAACGGAAAACGTGAATTCGGAACGCATGATGTTTGCCATGATTTACGGGACCCCGCCGTGGAATTCACGAGCAAAATGATTTGCGGCGCGTAAAAAATGACGCAACTGAAAGGGGCAAATGAGCCGCAAGCGGAAACAGCTTGAAAAACTTTTGGACGGGAAAGCCGACAACAACTTTCCCTTCGATGACCTGCTCGCCGTGCTTGGACACAAGGGGTGGACGGAACGGGGAGGAGGAGGTAGTCACCGGATTTTTTTCAACCCGTTGCATCCGGCGGCGATGGTGAACGTCCAGCCCGGAGCAAACGGGAAGGCAAAGAGTTATCAGATTAGGCAAATACGTGAACTATTCAGGAAAACGGAAAATGAAAACGAACAAGGCAAATAACTACCGGCTGACCGTGGCTTGGGATGAGGATTACGGCGCGTTCATCGCGCGGTGCCCCGCGTTCCCCGGATTGTCGGCGGACGGCGAAACGCCGGAGGCGGCGGTGGCTGAGGCGCGCGTCGTGCTCGAGCGCATGGTGGGCATTCTGGAGGACGAGCAGCAACCGTTGCCGGAGACCGATCAGACCCTGGAACAGGTGCGGGCCATGCTGCCGTTGATCAACATCTCCAAACTTTCGCGCCTGGCGAAAATCAACAGGCAGACATTGGCGTCGAAGCTGGAGCGCGGAACGGCGTTTTCGCGGGAGGAGGCGCGGCGCATCCACCATGCGCTCGACGCGGTGCTGACGTGATCACGGTTTTTTGACGGGGCGGGCGCGGGGCGGGTCAGCGCCACACGCCGCGGGCCGCCTTGGCCAGCGCAAGGGCGGCGACCACCGCCGTCTCCACCCGCAGCACGCGCCCGCCCAAACTTGCCAGGCGGAAACCGGCCGCCCGCAATAGGGCGCGGTCGGCGGCGTCCCAACCGCGCTCCCCGCCGATGGCGATGACGCAGGGACAAGCCGCCGCCGCGCCCGCGAAAAAACCCGCGAGGGGCGCCTCCGCCTCGTAGTTGTCGAGGGCGACGCGCGCGGGACAGGCCGGCGGCAGGCGTCCGAGCAGCGCCGCCAGCGTTTCCGTAAAAGACACCTCCGGCACGTCCGTCGCGAACGCCTGCTCCGCGCCGGCGACAAGGTGCCGCCGCCATTCGCCGGACGCCCACAGCCCGCTGCGCGCGTAGGAGGCGTCCGTTTTGCCCGCTTTGGCGAAATGGATTTGGGCGACGCCGAGGGCGGCGGCCTCGCGGAGGATTTTCCGCGCCGTCTGCGGGCGCGGCAGCCCGACGATCAGCGTGATCGGGTCGGGGGCGGCGCGCGGCGTTGTCCATGAGAACTCCAGCGACAAGCCGCCGTCGTCGAGCGCGGCGACGCGCGCCTTTCCGCGGGGGCCGTTGACGATGCCGGCGTCGAAGACCCCGCCGGTCCGGAGGCCGAGGACGTTGAGGATGTGGGCCGTCCGCGGGTCCGCCGGCGGCAGCTTGCGCCGCGTTTCGTCCTCCGAGAACAGGATGAGGTTCATGATGTTTTTTCCGGCGACGCCGGCAGGACGCCGTCGGCGAACTCGATGTTCAGGGAGGGCAGTTGCGCGGCGGTGGAGCGGCGGGTGACGGGGTTGTTGGCGGCGTCGCGGATGATGACGAAGCCGCGGTTGAGGATGGAGCGCGGGCTGGCGGCCTCGAGGCGTTTGTGGAGCGAGAGCAGGCGGTGGGACTCGGTCTGGACGCGGAGTTCCGGGGAGCGGGCCTTCAGCGCGGCGGCGAGGTTTTTATAGGCGTGGCGGCGTTCGGCGAGGGCGCGGTCGGCCGCGGCGTCGAGGCGGTTGCGGAAGTCGTCGAGGCGGAGGATGTGGCGTTCGATTTGGGCGGAGGGTGAGAGGAGACGCAGGCGGGTTTTCGCGGAGAGGACGCGTTCGCGGCGCGCGACAAGCTGCCGTTCCGCGGCGGCGTGGAGGGCCTGGGAGAGGCGGCGGTGTTTTTCGACGAGTTCGAGGTAGCCGCTGGAAATCATCTCCGCGGCGGCGCTGGGGGTTTCGGCGCGGCGGTCGGCGGCGAAGTCGCAGAGGGAGAAGTCAATCTCGTGGCCGACGGCGGAGAGGACGGGGAGGTGGCTGGCGGCGACGGCGCGGGCGACGGTTTCCTCGTTGAAGGCCCAGAGGTCCTCAAGGCTGCCGCCGCCGCGCGTGACGACGAGGAGGTCGAGGCCGGGGTGGTTGTTGGCGGCGGCGATTTGGGCCGCGATTTCGGCGGCGGCGCCCGCGCCCTGCACTTTCGCGGGGAAGACGGTGATGGAGCCGGTCCAGGCGCGGCGGCGGAGGATTTTAAGGAAGTCCTGCAAGGCGGCGCCGGAGGGGGAGGTGACAATGCCGATTTGGCGGGGGAAGCGGGGGATGGGTTTTTTGCGGTCGGCGTCGAAAAGCCCCTCGGCGGCGAGGCGTTGTTTGAGAAGCTCGAATTCCTGCTGGAGGCGTCCGAAGCCGTCCTCGGTGATGTGGCGGGCGATGAGCTGGTATTGGCCTCGCGGTTCCCAGAGGGAGATGGAGCCGGTGGCGATGATTTGAAGGCCGTCGCGGAGGGCGACGCCCAACCGGAGGGCGACGGAGCGGAAGAGGACGACGGAGATCTGGGCGTCGGCGTCCTTCAGGGAGAAATAGATGTGGCCGCTGGACTGGGCGCGGAGGTTGGAGATTTCGCCGCGCAGGGAGACCACGGAGAAGCGGGTTTCGAGGAGGCGTTTCGCGCGGCGGGTGAAGTCGGAGACGCTTTCGGCGCGTGGAAGCGGCGGGTTGTCGGCGGGGCCGAAGAGATCGTCGGTGTCGCGGGGAAGCATGGGGGAAGATAAAAGATAAGAGATTAAGAATGGGCGGTGGTGTGTGCGGCGGCGGGTTGTCGGGGTGTTTTGTATTGGGTGGGGTGGGTCAGGGGTTTTTTTCGCCGGTGGCGAGGAGGGAGCGGACGGCGGCGGTGACGGGGGTTTTGTTGTCGAGGATGTCGCGTTCCCATTGGGCGAGGCGGGCGGCGACGGCGGGTTGTTCGTAGAAGCGGCGGTTGATTTCGCCGGCGAGCATGGCGCGGGCCCAGGCGAGGTTTTGGAGGCGGCGGCGTTCGACGAGGGCGCCGGTCCGGCGCATGAGGGAGGCGAATTCGTTGACGGTTTCCCAGAGTTGGGGGACGCCCTCGCCGGTGAGGGCGGAGCAGGCGAGCGCGCGGGAGGTCCAGCCAGGGGTGGAGGGGGCGAGGTAGTGGAGGGAGTCGGCCATCATGCGGGTCGTCACCTCGGCGGGGAGCTTGTTGGGGCCGTCGGCCTTGGTGACGACGATGGCGTCGGCGAGTTCGAGGGAGCCGCGTTTGATGCCCTGGAGTTCGTCGCCGGTGCCGGTGACGGTGAGGAGCATGAAGAAGTCCACCATGGAGCGGACGGCGGTTTCGCTTTGGCCGACGCCGACGGTTTCGACGAGGATGACGTCGAAGCCGGCGGCTTCGCAGACGAGGAGGGTTTCGCGGGTTTTGCGGGCGACGCCGCCGAGGGCGTCGCCGGAGGGGGTGGGGCGGATGTAGGCGTTGGGGTGGCGGGAGAGTTTTTCCATGCGGGTTTTGTCGCCGAGGATGCTGCCGCGGCTGACGGAGCTGGAGGGGTCAACGGCGAGGACGGCGACGTTTTTGCCGATGGAGCAGAGGTGGGTGCCGAGGGTTTCGATGAGGGTGGATTTGCCGGCGCCGGGGACGCCGGTGATGACGACGCGGACGGAGCGGCCGGTGCGCGGGGCGATGAGGGCGAGGAGGGCTTGGGCTTTGTCGAGGTGGGCGGGGGCGTCGCTTTCGACGAGGGTGATGGCTTTTGCGAGGAGGGCGGGGTCGCGGCGGGCGATGCCGTCGGCGTATTCGTCGAGGGAAGGGGCGCGTGGGGCGGGGGTGGCGCGGGCGGGGGCGGCGGCTTGTCGGGCGGGGATGCCGCGGCGGATGGTGACGGCGAATTCGGGGCCGGCATCGGCGGGGCGCCAGTCGGGGATTTCGGTGTGGTGGTGGTCGGAGTCGGGCATGGGGGGAGGATGGGAGAGGAAGGCGGAAGGGAGAAGAAGGAACCACTAATGAACACTAATTTGGCGCTAATTCTGAAGAGGATTTGTCTCACACGAAGCCGAGCCAAGACGGAGCAAACGGGAATAGGGCGTTTTTTATTAACCACTAATGAACACTAATTTGACACTAATTCAGAAGAAGTCTTTCCAAAATCCCCCCGCCTCACGGATGGCAAGGCGAGACTTTAATCCATTTATCTCCTTTGAGTTCCATGTGTTCTCTGCGGTTAATTCAGTCCGGATTGGTGGTTATTAGTGGTTAATTATCACAATGTTTCATCCGTGGAATCCGTGGAATCCGTGGTGGGTTTTGGAAATCCGTGTTGGCAAGGGCGGGATGGGGAATTGGGTTTGGGGCGGCATGGCGACCTACATTTACGAGACGATACCGGAGAAGGCGGGCGAGGCGCCGCGGCTTTGCGAGCTGGTGCAATCCATGAGGGAGCCGGCGTTCACGCGGCATCCCGAGACGGGCGAGCGGATCCGGCGGGTGATCACGGGCGGGTTCGGGTTGATGGGGGTTTCGTCGGGGGAAAAAAAGGAGGCGGGGGGAGGCGGGTGTTGCGGGGGCGGGTGCCGTTGCGGGCGTTGTTGACGGGGTTTTTCAGGGCAGCGGCGCGAGACCGGCGGCGGGGGCGATGGAGAGGGGGGCGGTGTTTTGGGAGAAGCGGACGGAGGGGTCGAAGGCGGCGGCGAAGGCGATCATGGCGGCGTTGTCGCCGGTGTGCCGCGGGAGGGCGGCGAGG
>JAISTY010000008.1 GCA_031272375.1 Opitutaceae bacterium
AACAGAAGATAAGAAGAACGAACCTGAAGGCCCTGTTCGTATGCGGTGCCCTGCGGCAAGACACGCTCCTCTTCATTCCTCTTCTTCTCTTCTTCAAAAAATCGCCGTCCCCTCCCCTCCTCTCTTCTGTGACCTCCGTGTAATAACCTGTCCCTTACCGCGGCGACGGGGCGGGGGCATTGACAGGCGGGGTTTCGCGGGTTTTCTGCGGGGCGATGATTTCCGAAAAGCACAAGACCGAGGGCGCGTCCGGGGAGGCGTTTTACAAGCAGTCGAGCCTTTACCAGGAGTTTTTGGCGGAGCGGGAGGAAATCATGCGGCACAAGTGGCTGGAGTCCGAGCGGCTCGGGCACGACATCGGGTTCGAGCGGGCGTTGCTGGACTGGATACGGAAGCACCGCGAAGGGTGGCGGGCGGCGCGGCGCGGCACGGAACGCACGGACGCCGCGGTGGACAGGAAGGAGGTGCGGCCATGAGGTTTTTCGCCGTCGGTCTTTTTGTTTTCGCGGCGGTTTGCGGGGGCGCCAACGCGCAGCCCTTTTACGAGTTCACCGGAAAGGGCGCCAACGCGACCGCGTTCGACAGCGACCCGGCGAACTGGGCGTCCGGCAACAACATCGTCCTTGGCGTTCCGAGGGAGTTGCGTCCCGGCACGCGCGAATTCCGGTATTCGCTGGGCGTCTCGAAGAAGGAGACGCACCTTGTTTTCGACGAACCCCGCGCGAGTTTCACGGAGGCGCTTTCGATCGTGGACGGGCGGCTCACGGTGAAACGCGGGCTGCTGCTGTTCCAGGATCTCGGCAAGGACACCTGGAAACGCCAGGGCAGCCTCCTCCAGGGGCGGGCGACGGTGACGGTCGAGGACGGCGCGACGCTGCGGTTCGGGGGCAATCTTTATTTGGACAAGTTCCGCCACCGGGATCCGGTTCCCTGGCTTGTGGTTGACGGCGGCAGGGTCGTCGTGGGCGGGCGCGTCAATTTTCTCGCGGGCGAGATCCGGCTTTCGGGCAAGGGGGACTTCGAGGCGGGGGCGTTGAGTTTCGGCGCGCGCTACAACGAGGGCTTTATCAATTTCCTCCCCGGCGCGAAGGGAGGGGTCAAAATCGGGGCGATGACCTTCGAGGATCGCCCGGCAAGTTTCGAGGAGATGGTGCGGCGGGGGCGCGTCGCCATTGACGGCAAGCGCGCCGAGTGGCGGCGGTTCCGGCAGACGGGCGACACGCTGCGCCTCGCGGAGTGAGCGGGGGCGGCGTCACGCCAGCGCCCTGTCGGCGGCGGACTTGATGGCGGCGAACTGCTTTGGCGAGAGGAGGCGCCGGGGGACGCGCCGCGCGGCCTCCTCCATAAGTTGGGCGAAGTCGCCGGCGTCCGGCTCGAAAACCTCCCAGGGTGCGTGGTGGCCCTGTTTGCGGGACCAGGACAAGTTGCCGCCGTGCCAGCGGGCGTTCACCTGGAACTTGCCGCCGGTCTCCGTTGTTTTCCACCAGCCGAAATCCATTGCCATGAGAAAGTCCGCGGGCGCGGCCTCCGTTTGTTGTTCGCGTTGGAGGCTCAAGCCGCCGGCGGGGGCGCGGCGGGTTCGGGAACGACGGTCTGGATGTGCAGTTCCTTGAGTTGTTTCGGCGTCACGGGCGACGGCGACTGCGTCATGAGGCACTGGCCTTTTTGGGTTTTCGGGAAGGCGATCACGTCGCGGATGCTGGTGGTGCCGCAGAGGAGGGCGACGAGGCGGTCGAGGCCGAAGGCGATGCCGCCGTGGGGCGGGGCGCCGTAGGTGAAGGCCTTGAGCATGTAGCCGAAGCGGCTTTCGACCACGTCGCGGGGGATTTTGAGGACGTCCTCGAAGACCTTTTTTTGCAATGCGGGCTGGTGGATGCGGATGCTGCCGCCGCCGAGTTCCATGCCGTTCAGGACGAGGTCGTAGTGCTGGCCGCGGACGGCCTTGGGGTCGCTGTCGAGCAGGGGGATGTCCTCGGGGACGGGCGCGGTGAATGGGTGGTGGGTGGCCGCGTAGCCGCCGCGGTCCGCGTCATAGGTCATGAGCGGAAAATCCACGACCCAGAGGAATTTCCAGTCGTCGGCGCGGAGGGTGATTTTGCCGCGTTTGGCGAGCAGCTGGGCGGCCTCAAGGCGGACGCGACCGAGGATGGCGCAGGCTTTTTCCCATTCGTCGGCGGCGAAGAAAACGATGTCGCCGTCGGCCATCCGCAATTTCTCCGCGAGGGCGGCCTTTTCGGCGTCGGAGAAGAATTTGACGATGGGGGATTTCCATTCGCCGCCCTCGACCTTGATGAAGGCGAGGCCCTTCGCGCCGAGGGTTTTGGCGGTGTCCTCAAGGGCCTTCAACTCGCCCTGGGTGATGTCGGCGAGGCCCTTCGCGTTGATGGCCTTGATGGCGCAACCGGGCTTGTTGGCGGTGGCGGAGAAGACCTTGAAGGAGGAGTTTTTGAAGGCGTCGGTGAGGTCGGAAAGCTCGATGGCGAAGCGCATGTCGGGCTTGTCCACGCCGAAGCGGTTCATGGCGTCAACGAAGGGGAGGCGGAGGAAGGGCGTGGCGATTTCGACGCCGAGGACGTCGCGCCAGATTTTTTTCAGCATGCCCTCGAAAAGCTCATAGACGTCCTCGCGGGTGATGAAGGAGGCCTCGACGTCAACCTGGGTGAATTCCATCTGGCGGTCGGCGCGGAGGTCCTCGTCGCGGAAGCAGCGGGCGATTTGGAAATAGCGCTCAACGCCGGCGACCATGAGGATTTGCTTGAATTGCTGGGGCGACTGGGAGAGCGCGTAAAACTGCCCCGGCCAGATGCGGGAGGGGACGAGGTATTCGCGGGCGCCCTCCGGGGTGGACTTGAAGAGCGCGGGGGTCTCGACCTCGATGAATTCCCTTTCGTCAAAATAATCGCGGACGGCCTTGGCGACGCGGTGGCGGACGACGAGGTTGCCGCGCATTTTGGGACGGCGGAGGTCGAGGTAGCGGTAGGTGAGGCGGAGGTCCTCGTTGACCTTGCCGGCGCTGGCGTCGTCGAGGGGAAAGGGCGGCGTTTCGGAGATGTTGTGGATGACGAGGGAGGCGGCGGTCAGCTCGATCTCGCCCGTCGGCAGCTTGTCGTTGACGGTGCCCTCCGGGCGGGCGGTGACGCGGCCGGAGACGCCGATGACGGACTCGGGTTTGAGGCGCGCGGCCTGCTGCGCGAGGGCGGCGTTGTCCTGCGGGTCGAACTTGACCTGGGTGACGCCCTTGCGGTCGCGGAGGTCAATGAAGAGGATGCCGCCGTGGTCGCGGATGGAGTCCACCCAGCCGGAGAGGGAGGCGATGGAGCCGAGGTCGTTTTTGGAGAGCTGCGCGCAGTGGTGGGTGCGGTTCATGGCGTTGAGGGAGGCGTTGAAAAACGCCGGAGGAAGCCGCCCGCGTCCGCCCTCCGCAACGGGAATTTTGCGGCGCGGATTTTCCCCGCCCCTTCTCACAACCCCAGCAAGGCCGCCGCGCGCGCGAAATGCGCCGCCACGGCCTCCGACGCGACCAGGACATGCAGCAGCGCGCCCGCCGCCAGCATCGGGCCGAACGGCACCCGCGCCCCGAACCCCGGCTCCACGCGCTCGCCGCCCTCGTTCTCCGCCGGCAAAACCGCCGAGCGCCGCACCCGGAAAATCCCCGAAACCGCGCACGCCAGCCCGATCCACACCACCCCCGCCACCGCCCCGCCGAACAGCGCGAACACCGCCCCCTGCCACCCGCAAAACGCCCCGATCGCCCCCGCGAGCGTGACGTCCGCGAACCCCATCGCCTCCTTCCGCAACACCGTCTCCGCCACCACCGCCACCCACAAAACCAGCCCCGACCCCGCCATCAGCCCCGTCAACGAAAACGCCAGCGACCGCGCCGCGTTGACAACGCCGTTGTCCCCCGAAAACCCGTGCAGCGACGGCACCGCG
>JAISTY010000010.1 GCA_031272375.1 Opitutaceae bacterium
CGCTTGGTCAGCGTCGTCACCAAAACCCGCTCGCCCGCCGCCGCCGCCGCGCGGATCTCCGCCAGCAAATCCTCCACCTGCCCGTCCGTCGGCCGCACCGAGATCTCCGGGTCCAGCAGCCCCGTCGGGCGTATCACCTGCTCCGCGACAACCGCCGAGTTCTCCAGCTCGAACGGCCCCGGCGTCGCCGACACGAACACCGTCTGCCCCGTGATCTCCCGGAACTCCGCGAACGACTGCGGGCGGTTGTCCAGCGCCGACGGCAGCCGGAAGCCGAAGTCCACCAGCGTCCGCTTCCGCGCGCGGTCGCCGTTATACATCGCCGCGAGCTGCGGCACCGTCGCGTGGCTCTCGTCCACCACCAGCAGGAAATCCTCCGGGAAGAAATCCAGCAGGCAGACGGGCCGGTCGCCCGCCTTCCGCCCCGCGAGATGGCGCGAGTAATTCTCTATCCCGCCGCAAGACCCCGTCTCCCGCAGCAGCTCCAGGTCGTAGTGGGTCCGCGTCCAGATCCGCTGCGCCTCGACCAATTTCCCCGCCTGCTCGAAAAACGCCACCCGCTCGTCCAGCTCCGCGCTGATCGCCCGCGCCGCCGCATCGAGCTTGCCGCGCGGCGTCACGTATTGGTTCGCCGGATACAGGTCGAACCGCTCCAGCGTCCGCAGCGTTTTCCCCGTGAGCGGGTCAAACTCGCTCAACGCCTCCACCTCGTCCCCGAAAAACTCCACCCGAAGCCCGTGCTCCAGATACGCCGGCATCACGTCCACCACGTCGCCCCGCGCCCGGAACCGCCCCCGCGCCAGATCGTAGTCGTTTCGCTCGTAAAGATTGTCCACCAGCCGCCCCAGAAACGCGTCCCGCGCCAGTTCGCCACCGCGCCTCAACTCGATCCGCATCGCCTTGAAATCCTCCGGCGCCCCAAGCCCGTAAATGCACGACACGCTCGCCACCACGATGACGTCCCGCCGCGACACCAGCGCGCTCGCCGCCGCTATCCGCAGCCGCTCCAGCTCGTCGTTGATCGAGGAGTCCTTCTCAATGTAGGTGTCGCTCGCCGCGATGTAGGCCTCCGGCTGGTAGTAGTCGTAATAGCTCACGAAATACTCCACCGCGTTCTCCGGGAAAAACGCCCGGAACTCCGAGTAAAGCTGCGCCGCCAGCGTCTTGTTGTGCGAAATCACCAGCGCCGGCCTGTCCAGCCGCGCGATGACGTTCGCCACCGTGAACGTCTTCCCAGAACCCGTGACGCCGAGCAATGTCTGGTCGCGGTTCCCCGCCCGGATGGACGCGACAAGCCGGTCAATGGCCTCCGGCTGATCCCCGGTCGGCGCGAAGCCTGCCTTTAGCTTGAACAACATCCCCGCCAGCGAACCGCCCCCCGCCGCCCGCGAAAAGCGCGAAAACCACCCCCGCGCCTCCCCGCGCGCCCCGCCCGGTCAACGCCCGCCTCCGGACATTCCCGCCGGATTGACACCAAAACACGACTGGACAGCGTGCGGGACATGCGGAACGACACTCATGGAAACCCCGGCGTTTCCCGCCGACAGACCAGCGGCGGCATTTTTGAGAACGACGCGGAGGAGGAGGCCTCGCTGATGCGGCTCAACCGGCTTTTTGCCAAAGCCGCGCCCAAGGCCGCCCGTGAAAACGCCGCCGCCCTCGCCCGCTTCCGCCGTGAACTCGCAGCCTCCATCCAACGCGCCCGTTGACCGCCCCCGCCTCCTCGTTGTGGCCGGACCGAACGGCTCCGGCAAAACCTCCGTCACGGAGCAGGGCCTCCGCCACGAATGGTTCTCCGGTTGCCTTTACATCAACCCGGACAACCTCGCCCGCGAACGTTTCGGCGACTGGAACTCCCCGGAGGCCGTCTTGATGGCTGCCCGGCTCGCGGACGAATTGCGGGAGGATGCGCTGGCAAACCGCGCCAGCATCGCGACGGAAACCGTCCTGTCCACCGATGCCAAAATTGACTTCCTGCGCCGCGCGAAGGCCGCCGGTTATTTCATCCGGCTGTTTTTTGTCGGGACGGAATCACCGGACATCAATGCCACCCGAATCGCCCGCCGTTTCATGAGGGGCGGGCACGCGGTTCCTCTTTCAAAAATCGTTTCCCGTTTCGAACGTTCGCTGCGCAACAGCGTTGCCGCCGCAAAAATCGCCGACCGCGCCTATTTTTACGACAACACCCCTGAAAACGAGTATGCCCGGCTGCTTTTCCGCTGCAGGAACGGTCGCGTGGAAAAACGCTACCCCGGCATTTCCCCCTCGTGGATCGCCCCAATACAAGCCGCCCTTCGGTAAGTTCCTCCGGTTTTCAGCGCCCCGCCGCCTCCTCCCGCCCCGTCCTCCCCAAAACAATCAGAATCCGCCCCAAAACCTGCTCGTTCGCTCATGTTTCCTGAAAAAAATCCCGCCTCCGGCAAAGGCGGCTTGAAGCCGCCTCCTCGCGCGGGACGCTCGCGGACGTCCGCCTCCCCCGCCGCGCTGTCCGGCTCATCCCTCGTTTCCCATGAAAAATCCCGTGAAAGAAAACGTCCCCCTCGCCGCCTCGCGCCGCGATTTCCTCAAACACACCGCCGCCCTCGCGGGTCTGCTCGCCCTGGACGCCCTCCCCCTGCGCGCCGCCGCCGGGGAGGAATTCCCCCAGACCGCCCGCTCCGCAAAAGGCAAACCGCCGCGCACCCTCCTCAAGCTGCTCGACGTCCCCAAACCCGCCATCGGCAAACACGCCCTGCAAAGCGTCGCCGTCCGCGACGGCACTTTCTACGCCTTCCACAATCACTCCATCGTCCAGGAGTTTTCCGGCGGCAAGCTCACCGCCGAATACAAGCTCGCCAGCGGCTCCCTCGTCCACCCGAACGACGCCCATTTTTACAAGGACACCCTTTGGATTTGCGACACCAGCGACGGCCCGAGCCTCAAGCGGGTTGACCTCGCGCGCCGCTCCGTCGTCGAGGCCATCAACCTCAACAAACACGGCTGGCGGACGAGTGCCGTCACCATCGCCAGCGACACCACTCTCCTCTGCTGCCAGGTCGAGGCCGTCCCCCCGGAAAACCGCAGCCGCTTCCTCGTGCTCGAATACGACTACGCCGCGAAAAAAAACCTCCGCGTATGGAAATTCCCGCTCGATATGCGCTACGTGCAGGGCTGCGCCCTCGAAGGCGCGCGCCTCCACGTCACCACCAACAGCGGCGGTCACAGCCCGTGCTCAAAGTTCATCACCCTCGACCTCGAAAAAAACGCCATCGCCGACATCCAGGCTTTCGACGAGTTCGGCGAGTCGGAGGGCCTTCACCTCTGGCACGACGGCTCCCAACCCAACCTCATCACCGGAAAGGCCAAGTCCGGCATCCTCCGCATCCCCCTCGGATAACCCGCGCCTCCTCCGAAAAACACACCCGCGACCGACAACCTGCCGCCATGAACCACAACCCGGCAACCCGGACAACCCGCCGCGATTTCCTCAAACACGGCGCCCTCGCCTCCTTCCTGCTCGCCCTCCCCAAAACGGGCGCCGCCGCCACCCCGAAATCCACCGCCGCCACCGCCGTCTTCGACGTCATCGTTGCCGGCGGCGGCCCCGCGGGCGTGTGCGCCGCCGTCGCCGCCGCCCGCAACGGCGCCAGCACCCTCCTCCTCGAACGCGGCGGCCTCCTCGGCGGAATGCTCACCGCCGGCCACGTCAACCCCATCCTCGGCATGACCGGACCCGGCACCATGGCCGACGAACTCATCCGCCGCCTCTCCCTCAACGGCGAAATCACCTCCGAAACCACCCGCAACGGCCGCGAGGTCTACATTGACGTCGAGCACGCCAAAACCGCCCTCTTCAACTTCGCCGCCGAAACCGACAAACTCACCTGCTGGCTCCAGTCCGCCGTCGTGGACGTCTCCACCGACGCCTCCGGCGCCATCGCCTCCCTCCTCGTCGGCACGCCGCAGGGCCTCGTGAACCTCTCCGCGAAAACCTTCGTGGACGCCACCGGCGACGGCTCCGTCGCCGCCTTCGCGGGAGCCGACTATGAAATCGGACGCGCCGACGGCCTCATGCAGCCCGTCACCCTCGAATTCACCCTCTCCAATGTTGACGAGACCCGCGCCATCACCGCCTACGGCGGCAGCGACCCCGTCAAGCTGCCCTCCGGCCAGCGCTACTCCGCGTTCTGCAAGGAGGCCAACGCCCGCGGCGAGCTGCCGGAAAACGTCACCATTGTCCGCCTCCACCGCACCGCGCGCCCCGGCGAGCGCAACGTCAACGCCACCCAGTCCAACCGCGTCAACGCCCTCGTCCCCGCCGAGATTTTCTCCAGCACCCGCGACCTCCGCAATCAGATCGCCCAAACCGTCCGCTTCCTCCAAAGGCACATCCCCGGCTACGAAAACTGCCTCCTCAAATCCTCCGGCTCCGTCCTCGGCGTCCGCGAAACCCGCCGCGTCACCGGCCGCTACATCCTCAACGACCACGACGTCGAGACCGGCTCGAAATTCCCCGACGCCGTCGTCCGCGACGCCTGGTTCCTGATAGACATCCACAACCCCGCCGGCGGCGGACAGGCCGAGAAACAATCCAAAATCGCCAAACCCTACGACATCCCCCTCCGCAGTCTGATCCCGCTGAAAATCCCCAATCTCCTCCTCGCGGGCCGCTGCATTTCCGGCACGCACCGCGCCCACGCCTCCTACCGCGTGATGGCGATCTGCATGGCAACAGGACAAGCCGCCGGCACCGCCGCCGCCCTCTGCGCGAAAACCGGCGCCGCCCCCGGCGACCTCCCTCCCGCCCAAGTCCGCGCCGCCCTCGCCGCCCAGGGCGTCTCCCTCGCCTGACGCTTGCCCGGACAATCCCGCGCTTCCCATG
>JAISTY010000026.1 GCA_031272375.1 Opitutaceae bacterium
GGCGGTGAGGCGCGGGAGGGAGGGGGCGGCGGGTTGTCGGGCGACGGGGCGGCCGCAACGTGGGCATTCGTGGAGGGGCGGGGCGTGGGGCGGTTGGAGGGAATCGAAGCCGTCGCCGCACAATTTGCAGGGAGGGTTCAGGGGGACGTAATGGTGGACGGGCATGGCGGCAGGTTGTCAGGCGGGCGGGCGGGCGGGTTCGCAGAGTTCGAGCGGCAGGTTGTCGGGGTCGCGGAAGAAGGTGAAGCGGTTGCCGGTGAGGGGGTCGGAGCGGACGGGTTCGGAGGAGACGCCGAGGCGGGCGAGGGTGGCGATGGCGGCGTCGAGGTTGGGGACGGCGAAGGCGAGGTGGCGGAGGCCGGCGGCTTCGGGGAGGGTGGGGCGTGGCGGGGCGGAAGGGTGGCCGAAAAGCTCGATTTGGATGGAGCCGTTGAGGAGGTCGGCGCGCCAGGTTTGGTTGTGCTGGCGGAATTCCTCGCGGAGGAGGCGGAAGCCGAGGATTTCGGTGTAGAATTTTTTGGAGCGGGGGTAATCGGTCGCGATGAGGGCGGTGTGGTGGAGTCCGAGGAGGCGCATGGTGGCGGTCAGAGGATTTGCAGGGCGAGGACGCCGAGGGCGAAGAGGAGGGCGAGGACGGCAAGGGCGCGGCGTTCCTTGGAGGTGAGTTTGAAGAGCATGACAGTTGGAAAATTAGAAGTCAGGAAACCGAAGGGGTTGGGGCGGTTGGGAGTTTTTTCAGGGTTTCGTAGAGTTTTTCCAGGAGCGGCGTTTGGGCGCCGGCGGTTTTGGCGAGGCGCAGGGGTTCGCCCCAGATGGCTTCCAGCTCCAATTCCCGACCCGCGAGAAAATCCACAAGGCTGGAGGGTTTGTAGGCGCCCATCGTGGTTGTGACGCGCCATTGGGCGTCGCAGAACGCCTCCGGGATTTCGATGCCGCAAGCCGCGGCGGACGCCACGACCTCGCGCATCAACGCGCGCGCCTCCGCCGCGAGGGAGGGGGTTTCGCAGATGACATCGGTGGTGACTCCGCCCGCCGCCACGCTCAAGCCGTTGAAGGGGATGTTCCAGACCAGTTTTTTCCATCGCGCCTCCGCCAGGCGCGGGGTCGCCCGCGACGGCACGCCGGCGTCCGAGAGGAGCCGCGCGATCGCGTCGGCGCGCGTCAGATCCGCGCCGCGCCATTCGCCGAGGGTGATGTTGCCGGGGACGCTGAAGCCCGCCAGTTCCGCGGCGGACGCGCGCGTCACGGCGATAAAGCACAAGCCGCCGAGGACGCGTTCGGGGCCGGTGATTTGGGCGATGAAGGCCTCGTTTCCGAGGCCGTTTTGCAGGGTGACCACCGGGGTTTCGGGACCGAGCAAAGGCGGCAGGTTGTCGCGCAAGGTGGCGTTGCCGGTGGTTTTAAGGGTGACGAGCACGAGGTCCACGGCGCCGATTTCGCGGGGGTTGTTGGTGGCGAGGAAGCGTTCCGGCGGCACGTTCCAGGCGGTTCCGGGTTCGCGGACGCTCACGCCGCGCGCGCGGATTTCGTCCAAGCCGCCGCGGACGAGCAAGGCGACCTGGTGGCCGGCGAGGGCGAGTCTGGCTCCGTAAAAGAGGCCTGTGGCGCCCGCGCCCACGATGGCGATGCGTTTGGATTTCACGGGGGAAGGGCAGGGGAGGGCGGCGGCGCGCTCCGTGGTTTTATTGGGCGGTCAGCGGTATTCCTCGGCGGTGAGGGCGTTGAGGATTTTGAAGTTTTCGACGTGGTAGCCGGGGTCGGCGCGGAAGGCGAGTTTGACGCCGTAGAGTTTTTCCATGCGGACGAGGAGGCCGGCGTCCTCGCTGCGGAGGCGTTCAAGGATGCCTGGGTGGACGAGGACGCGGAGGGAATACTCCTTGCCGTCGTTGCGGGCGACGAGGCGGCGGATGACGGAGTGGAGTTTGCGTTGCAGTTCGACGGACATGGTGGTTGCGGACTTCACGATGCCGCGGCCGCGGCAGTAGGGGCCGTCGGTGTAGAGGTTGCTGGAGAGGGACTCCTGCTGGCGCTGGCGGGTCATTTGCATGATGCCGAGCTGGGAGATGGGGAGGATGTGGTTTTTGGCGCGGTCCTGGGACATGGCCTCGACCATTTTCTCATAGACGGCGTTGCGGTGGCGGCGCTCCTTCATGTCAATGAAGTCGAGGATGATGAGGCCGCCGAGGTTGCGGAGGCGGATTTGGCGGGCGATTTCGACGGCGGCCTCGAGGTTGACGGCGTAGATGGTGTTTTTCTCGTCGCCGCCGCGGTTTTTGTGGGAGCCGGTGTTGACGTCTATGGCGATGAGGGCCTCGGTTTCGTCTATGATGATTTCGCCGCCGGAGGGGAGGGGAACCTTGCGTTGGAAGGTCTGCTCGATCTGGCGTTCGATGTTGAAACGTTCGAAGATGGGGATGCTGCCCTGGTAGAGGGCGATTTTGGAGGCGGCGCGGCGGCTGATTTGGGAGACGAGGTCCTGGGTGAGCTTGTGCTCGTCGGGGTTGTCAATGAGGACGCGGTCAATGTCCTCGGTGAGGAAGTCGCGGACGGTGCGTTCGATGAGGTCGGGTTCCTGGTAGAGGCAGCAGGGGGCCTTTTCGGTCTGCATTTTGCGCTGAATGTCCTCCCATTTTTTGAGGATGAGGTGGAGGTCGCGGACGAA
>JAISTY010000048.1 GCA_031272375.1 Opitutaceae bacterium
AATTGGATCGGGGTGCTATTGTCAGAATTTATCAGAAACAATCAGCAAAGGAACCCTATGTTCAAGGAAGACAAAACTCACGAATTCAAAAGCGAATACACCGACGGAATCAAGAAGGCCGTCGTCGCGTTCGCCAACACCGATGGCGGCGAAATTCTCATCGGCATCGGCGACGACGGGACGGTGCTTGGCGTGCCGTCGCCCGATGCCGCTCTGCTGCAAGTCGCCAATGCGATTCGCGACGCGATTCGTCCCGATGTGACGATGTTCACGGTTTGCGAAGTGCGGCAGATTGAGGGGAAGCCGGTCGTCGCTGTCGTCGTTCAGCGCGGCACGGCGCGTCCCTACTATCTTTCCGGGAAAGGAATCCGCCCCGAGGGCGTTTTTGTGCGGCATGGTTCGGCAAGCGTTCCGGCAACGGAGGCGGCGATAGTTGCGATGTTGCGCGAAACGGCCGGGGAAAGTTATGAGATGGGGCGAAGCCGTTTGCAGAAACTTGATTTCGCTTATGCGTCCGAATACTTCGCGCGCAAGGGCGTGGCGTTTGGCGATACCCAACGGAAGACCCTTGGTTTGTTCGGCGAGGACGGAATGTTCACCAATGTGGCGCTGTTGCTGTCGGAGCAATGTCCGCATTCCATGAAGGTTGGAGTGTTTGGCGGTTCGGACAAGGCGACATTTCTCGACCGTCGTGAATTTTCGGGTTCGATACTCCGGCAATTGGAGGAGGTTTTCACGTTTGTTGACCTGCACAATCCGATTTGCTCCGGCTATGAGGGACTTGAACGGAAGGACGAGCGGGGCTATCCAATTGGCGCCATCCGGGAGGCGTTGCTCAATGCGGTGGTTCATCGCGATTACGGGCTTTCCGCGAGCGCGCTTGTCAGCATTTTCCCCGATAGAATGGAGGTGGTAAGCGTGGGCGGGTTGGTAAAGGGAGTTTCACTCTCCGACATACTGCTTGGCGTTTCCGCGCTTCGCAACCCGCGCCTTGCTAACATTTTCTATCGTCTGCAACTCATTGAGGCATACGGCACCGGCATCGCGAAAATAATGGGGAGTTACGCCTCGTCCGCAATCCAGCCGGAAATCACGGTGTCGGAGAACGCCTTCAAGGTGGTTTTGCCAAACCTCGGCGCGGTCAGGCCAGGGAAAGTGACGGTTCAGGTTCCGCCAACCCATGCGGATGTTCGGGAGGGAAAAGTTTTGTCGCTTTTGCGCGAGCGGGGACGCATCACCCGCCGGGATGTTCAAGAGGTGGCCGGCATATCGCAATCGGCGGCGATTTTATTGCTGCGAATTATGTTAACCAAGGGCACCATTTGCAAAACAGGGCAAGGCAAGTCCTCCACATACACACTTCCGTTATGAAACTCAAATTCAAGCATCAAGCATTTCAGGAGGAGGCGGTGAACGCGCTTTGCGACTGCTTCGAGGGACAGCCGTTCGCGTCCGCCAAATACCTGATTGACAGCGGGAAGGACGCCATCAACCTCGAATACACCGGTTTCAGGAACGCGGGGATCGCCCTCCGCGAGGACGCGCTTCTGCGGAATCTGAAAACGGTGCAGGTGCGTCACCAACTGCCGTTCGCGCGGGAGTTGGAATTGTTGAACGGCAAGCCCGCCTACACGGTGGAGATGGAGACCGGCACCGGCAAGACCTACGTTTATATCAAGACGATGTATGAACTGGCCAAACGCTATGGTTGGACGAAGTTTATTATTGTGGTTCCGTCCATTGCCATTCGCGAGGGTGTGCTGAAAACATTCCAAATCACCGACGAGCATTTCGCCGGCGACTACGGCAGACGGGCGCGTTTCTTTGTCTATAATTCGTCGCGGTTAAACGAACTGGAACAATTTGCCTCCGACAGCGGGATTAACGCGATGATTATCAACACGCAGGCGTTCAACGCCCGCGGGGCGGACGCGCGGCGCATTGATATGAAATTGGATTCATTCCAGAGCCGCAAACCGATTGATGTGGTGGCAGCGGTGAATCCGATTGTGATTATTGACGAACCGCAAAGCGTTTTGGGAACAGACAGGAATGGCAACGCCACGCGCGAGAGTGTCAAAAAATTCAACCCGCTGTTTTACATCACCTATTCCGCCACGCACCGCGAGAATTTCAACAGGGTGTATCGCTTGGACGCGGTGGACGCCTATCAGAAACAGTTGGTGAAGAAAATAATCGTCAAGGGAATAACGATTAAGGGCAGCACCGGCACGAGCGGTTATTTGTATCTGCAAAGAATCAACATGGCGGTGGGCGCGGCGCCGACGGCGACGGTGGAGTTTGAATGCAATTCCAAGACCTCGCCGACTGTGAGGCGAGTGGTGAAAACCCTGTCGCAGGGCGACAATATTTACCCCTTGTCCGGCGGGTTGGAGGTATATAAAAACGGCTGGATAATTTCCGGAATCAACGGCGCCGCCAACGAAATCGAATTGGTGAACGGCATGAAACTCTCGGTCGGCGAATGTGTTGGCGAATCGAACGCCGACGACCTTCGGCGCATTCAAATCCGTGAAACGATTGCTTCGCACTTGGAAAAGGAACGCGCTCTGTTTCGCAAAAACATAAAAGTGCTTTCGTTGTTTTTCATTGATGAGGTTGAAAAATACCGGACGAGCAACCGCGATGACGCCGAGAAATCGTTTTATGCGGAGACATTTGAAAATGAATACAAGTTGACGGTTGAAAACCTGCTGGCGGAACTGCCGTTTGGAGAAGAAAAGGAATACCGCGCGTTTTTGGAACAATACAACGCCACGCCAAGCAAGGTTCACGCGGGTTATTTTTCCGGTGACCCGAAAACGGGGAAATTCAAAAACAGCGAGGTGAAACGCGGGGAGAGTGATAGCGATGACAAGTCGGCTTACGACTTGATTATGCGCGACAAGGAGCGGTTGTTGAGTTTCGACGAACCGGTGCGATTTATCTTCTCGCATTCGGCGTTGAAGGAGGGCTGGGACAATCCGAATGTTTTCCAGATTTGCACGTTGCGTGACACGACAAGCGAGATTCGCAAGCGGCAGAGCATCGGGCGCGGGCTGCGCCTTTCGGTCAATGACGACGGCGAACGACAGGATGCTGAAGTGTTGCAAGACGCAGTGCAGGAAGTAAACGCGCTGACGGTCATCGCCAACGAAAGTTATGAAACATTCGCCGCCGGCTTGCAGAGCGAATATGATGAGGTTTTGAAAAACCGGCCGAAAGAAATCACAATTGCTTTGTTCAAAGGACGAACATTAGTTGATGTGGCTGGGAAAACGAAAGAGATTGATGATGAAACTGCCAGCGACATCTATCAAGCGTTGAAAACGTCAAGAATTATCGAAAACAAGCAACTGACAGGCGAATACTTGGCACTCAAACCCGAAGAACGCAAAGCGAAGGTGGAAATGGCACTTCCACCGGAACTGAAGCCGTTCGTAGAAAACATTATCCGCATAACGGATTTGGTTTATAGTGGCAAGGATTTGAAACCAGTGGATGCTCGGAAACGCGCCACTTTGCAGTTGGACAAAAAGAAATTCGCGAGCAAGGAATTCAAGGAACTTTGGAAACGAATCAACGCGAAAAGCTTTTACACGGTTCGGTTTGACGAGGGCGAATTCGTTAAAAAAGCGGTGGCGGCACTCGACAAAAATCTGGTTGTCTCGCAGTTGTCGGTGCAAATCACATCAGGGACGATGCAAGCGAACGGTGGAAGTGTCGGCTTTGACACAAAAAATTCGCGGACGGAAAACCTGAATGCGGTTTCCAGCGGCGTCAAATACGACCTTATTGGCGACTTGACCGACAAGACGGGTTTGACGCGCAAATGTGTTGGAGAAATTTTGCGCGGCGTGACGGGTGGCACTTTCGGGAAATTCAAACAAAACCCGGAGGAGTTTGTTGTCCGTGCTGCCCGCCTGATTGATGACCAGAAGGCGAGCACCATCATCGAGCATATCACCTACAACAAGTTGAGTGACACGTGGAACGAGGAGGCGGTTTTCTCGGAGGCGCAAATTTCAGGGGAATACGGCGTCAATGTTTTTGACAGAACCGGCGCCGGCGGGACGCATTTGCCGCTGCAAAAGCATTTGTTCGACAAGTTGCGCTATGATTCCGCCGGCGAGAGGAAACTCGCGGAAAAGTTGGATGCGGCGGAGGAGGTTGAACTTTACATCAAATTGCCGGGCGGCTTTTATATTCACACGCCGCTCGGAAAATACAATCCCGACTGGGCCATCTCGCTGAAGGAGAACGGTGTGAGGCATATTTACTTCGTCGCGGAAAGCAAGTTTTACGACAGTTTGGAACATGAATTGCGTAATGGTGAG
This sequence comes from Opitutaceae bacterium, assembly GCA_031272375.1. Taxonomy (GTDB): domain Bacteria; phylum Verrucomicrobiota; class Verrucomicrobiia; order Opitutales; family Opitutaceae; genus JAISTY01. Next base: position 4,338 of record JAISTY010000048.1, read on the forward strand.
AAAGCCAAGATTGAGTGCGCGAGGAAACATTTCGCCGCGATTTCAAACACGGAAGTCCGCTATGATGTCGTGGACAGTTTTGAAACCCTGCTCAACAAAATTAGGAGTTAATCATTAACTAACATTCTTCATCGAGCGACAATGGACAAACCTCTCGCACAATCATCAAAGACCAGTGCCACCAAATCGACCCCGAATTCAAATCCGAAATGCCGGAAATCGGATTGCGATAGCAAAGCCATTCCCGGCCGAATAACAACCCGCGCGCTCCAAGCCAAACATGGGAGATGCGGCTTTCACGGATAAATCATTTGCAGACAGATTTTCGGGGGGCGTGGAAGTTTTTATGGAGCCAGCATATCAAGTGGGGAGAGGTCGAGCGCGTTGGTGACGAAGGCGGCTTTGGCGCTGGCGGTGCTTTGGGCGACGTTAAACCATGCGGCGATTTCCGGCGCGGATATCGCGTTTGGCAATGTCTTGTCGAACAGGAAATTATTGCGCGCGATGGCATGGGCGATGCCGCAGGCCCAGATCCGCGTCGCGCCCCTTGCAAGCGGCGACGGGCGTTTGCGGCAGAGTTTTGCAAGCGCGCCCAGCGAACTCTCCTTGAGTTCCTTGTTTTGTTTCTCATCCCAGAAACGGGAGAGAAGGGCGGAGATTTCATTATATTGAACCGCCATCGCCTTCGGGACATTCAGGCTGACCGGTTTTTCGACGGGCGCGGCGGGGGGGCAGTGTTTTGACAATGCCGGATTGTCTTTTGGCATTATTATACAATTCATGGAAAATCGCGCGATATCCCGGCCCGAATGAAATGTCCGGGGTCGTGGCCACGCCGTCCCAAACGATCCGTCCCTTGAACGGGAGCAGGGTTGTGGTGGCCAGAAGAGGCGTCGGGTAGCGGAGGACATCCGCCAATGGTTCCATCAGACCATGAACGCAATAAAACGCCGGTTTCCCCTCGAATGGCATGAGAACGGAATGATTGGTGAGGTGCTTATATACAATAAATCTCCCGTGAATGTGGTGCTTGCGCCAGGAGACGATGATGGCGCGCTCCTCGTTGGTGAATTCGTCGTTGTCATATTTGGCGAGGAAGTCGTCGGCCCATCCCGGATTGTTCCAAAGGGCGTTGCGCACTTTTGCCAGGTCCTTGAAGGGGACGTTGACCTTCCCGAGGGCGAGCTTGCCAAATTGCGGAATGATATTGTGCGTTTCGTTCACGTATTCGAGCAACGCGAACCACAGTTTGAAAAAGAGTGTTTTCTCGTTTTGATCAAGGAGCACGGCGGGATTTGTTCCGGGTTTTTATCGGTTCGATGGCGGCGGGGAGGTTTTGCGTCCCGCGGGGATAATCAGGGCGGGGCGGGGCGGAATGTTAATATTGTCGAGTCATGAGGGCGGGGCGGGGCGGAGGCTTTTGATATTTCGGAAGCCGTGGAGGGATCGGAGGATGGGGAGGGCTTTCAGGCTGCGGACGCCTTTGGCGCAATGAACCACGGTGGGGGCGGTTTTATCGAATTGGGCAAGAATGCGTTCGGCGTCCGGTGTGGTTAATTGGTTGAGAGGGATGTGGATGGAGTCTTGGAAGAGAGGGCCGTCGCGGAGGCGTTCCCAATTTTCGCGGACATCAATGAATTGCGGCGGCTTGTCGAGGCGGTGGAGTTCGCCGGGGGTGATTTCGTCGGTGGGGTTTGGCGTTGGGTTTAAGGGACAGGTTATTTGCGGAGGGTCGGGAGGGAGTTCGCGGATGTTTTGGTTGGCGGGGTCGGCGGGGAAGGTGAGGACGCGCGAAGTCATTGTCAGGACGTTGATGAGTAATAACTTGCCTGAAAGCGGCTCGCCGATGCCGGTGAGGACTTTGATGGCTTCGGCGGCTTGCAGGGCGCCGATGATGCCGGGGAGCACGCCGAGGACGCCGGCTTCGGCGCAGGAGGGGGCGTCTTCGGGCGGCGGCGGTTCGGGGAAGAGGCAACGGTAGGTCGGCGGCGGGGATGAGGCGGCAGGTTGTTCCGCGGCAGGTTGTCGGGTGGGCGGAGCGACGGGGCACTCCGTCGAAAACGGCGACAAGTTGCCGCACTCCAAAGGCGGGGTGACGGCAACTTGTTCGGCGGCAGGTTGTTTCGGGGCGGGACGGTGATTGAAGACGCTGATTTGGCCGGTGAAGCCTTGGATGGCGCCATAGACGAAGGGGCGGCGGGCGATGACGCAGGCATCGTTGACGAGATAGCGGGTGGCGAAGTTGTCGGAGCCGTCGAGGACGAGGTCGTGCGCGGCGACGAGTGCGAGGGCGTTGTCGCGGTTGAGGCGTTCGGCGCGGGGTTCGATGGAGATGTGGGGGTTGAGGGCGCGAAGGCGTCGGGCGGCGACGAGGGCCTTGGGTTGTCCGGCGTCGGCGGTGGTGAAGAGGATTTGGCGTTGGAGGTTGGAGACTTCAACGGCGTCAGGGTCCATGAGGGTGATGTGTCCGACGCCGGCGGCGGCGAGGTGGAGGAGGGCGGGGGAGCCGAGTCCGCCCGCGCCGATGACGAGGACGCGGGCGCGTTTGAGGGCAACTTGTCCGGCGAGTCCGAAGCCGGGCATGACAAGCTGCCGCGCGTAGCGGGTGAGTTCGTCGGGTGTGAGAGCAGTTTCCATTGATTGAACGGCCAAGGCGCGGTGGAAAAATCGGAAGGGCGTTTCGCGGCTGGCGGCGGGGTGTTTCGCGTTCCGGTTGGGGCGGCGTCAGGCGGACATCAGGGCGTTGACGCGGGCGATGTCGGTTTCGATGTGGTGGAGGAAATCGGTTTCGATGAAGCGGTTGGCCGCGAGGATGGCGTGTTTGATCGCCTGGCGGTTCGAGGAGCCGTGGGATTTGAGGACGTTGCCGCGGAGGCCGAGGAGCGGGGCGCCGTTGTAGCGTTCGGGGTTGGTGCGGCGTTTGATGGCTTTGAACGCGCCCGAGCCGAGCAGGGCGCCGGCGAGCCGCAGCGGGTTGGCCTTCAACTCGCCCTTGAGCGTTCCGGTGAAAAAGCGCGCGAGCGACTCCCAGCTTTTGATGAGGACGTTGCCGGTGAAGCCGTCGCAGAGGACAATGTCGGCGTGGTCGCGGAACAGTTCGAAGCCCTCCATTTGGCCGGTGTAGTTGAGGAGGTTCGCGGCGGCGGCGTTTTTCAGGATTTCGTGGGCGGCGACGGTGAGCTTGGTGCCTTTGCCCTCTTCCGCGCCGATGGTCAGCAGGGCGACGCGCGGGGAGGCCTCGCCAAGGATGTCGCGCGCGTAATGGGCGCCGAGGATGGCGTTGTGGACGAGGTTGGCGGGTTCGGCGTCGGGGCTGGCGCCGACGTCAAGGATGATGAAGACGCCGTTTTCGCGCGGGACGATCGCGGCGAGCGCGGGGCGGTCAACGCCGGGCAAAGTCCGCAGGCGCAGGGTGCCGCAGGCCATCAGCGCGCCGGTGTTGCCGGAGGAGAGCACGGCGCCGGCGAGGTTGTTTTTGACCAATTCGATCGCGCGCACCATCGAGGCGTCTTTTTTCTGTTTCAGCGCGGCGATTGGTTTCTCATCCATCCCAATGACTTGCGACGCGTGATGGATTTTGATGTCGCGGGCGGCGGCGAAGGGGTGGGCCGCCACGATGGGGTCGAGGACGGCGCGGTCGCCGACGAGGGTGACGGGGTTGAGGGCGGCGTTTTCGCGGAGGGCGAGGTGGAGTCCGGCAATAACTTCGGCGGGACCGAGGTCGCCGCCCATCGCGTCAATCGCGATGCGTTTGGAGGGGGACGGGGTGCCGTTGTGGAGCATCGTCCGAGGGGGCTGTGGAGGCGGGTCAGACCTCGACGTTGAGGACTTGGCGTCCGCGGTAGGTGCCGGTGGTGGGGTTGACGCGGTGGGGCCGGATGGGGGAGCCGTCGGCGTCGCGGGCGAGCTGGGGAGCCTTGAAGGCGTTGGCGGCGCGGCGGTTGGCGCTGCGGCGTTTGGATTGTTTGCGTTTTGGATTGGCCATGTTGGTCGGTGTTGAAAGTGGGCGGAGGGCGCCTGCGGCGCGTGGATTGAGGGGCGGAGGGAAGGGGGATTTGCGCGGGCGTCAAGTGCGCTTTGCGCGCGGGGCTTGCGCGCGGGCCGGCTTCGCGTCCCGTCCGGACTTCCGGGATGTTCGCGGAAATTACAGGTTGAAAAACAGGTGCCGCGCCTCCCCTGTCTGCCCCGCCAATTCCCAGGACAAAACCCGCATTCCCATGAAACAAAGCATCGTCACCCTCGACATGGAGGGCGTTCTCACGCCCGAAATCTGGATTTCCGTCGCCCAAAAAACAGGCATCCCCGAACTCCGGCGCACCACGCGGGACGAGCCCGACTACGACAAACTCATGCGCCACCGCCTCGCCATTCTCGACGCCCGCGGCATCACCCTTTCCCAAATCCAATCCGTCATCGCCTCCCTCGCCCCGCTCCCCGGCGCCGCGCAGTTTATCCGCGACCTCCGCGAGTCCCTCCACGTTCAAGTTGTCATCCTGTCCGACACCTTCGAACAGTTCGCCGACCCCCTCGTAAAACAACTCAACTGGCCCGCGCTCCTCTGCCACCGCCTCCTCGTCCGGAACGACAAAATCACCGGCTACCAACTCCGCCTGCCCGACCAGAAACGCCGCGCCGTCGAAGCGTTCAAATCCCTCAATTATAAAGTCATCGCCGCCGGGGATTCCTTCAACGACACCACCATGCTCGCCGCCGCCGACCACGGCATCCTCTTCCGCGCTCCCGACAACATCGTTGCCCAATTCCCCCAATTCCCCTCCGTCCGCGAATACTCCGATCTCCTCGCCCAAATCCGCTCCCGCCTCGGATAGCCCCGCCCGACGCCAACGGCCCGCGCCCCCTGCTGATGGTCAACGGGCGACCGCCGTTCCGTTTCCCGCGCGCCCCCCGACGCTCATTTTGCCAAAAGTTCCTTCGTCCCCGCGCTTCTCCCCGGCTTTGCCCCGCGCCCCCCACTCCAACAGCTTCCTCTTTCCTCCATGAGTTCCAATCAGATGCCCTCCTCCCTCCGCTCCGCGGTTGCCTTCTCCATGTTTCTCGCCGTCCCGCTGATTTCGGCGGAGACGCCCCCGGCCAACGCCATCCCCGCCGCCGATGACGCCGAGGTGATCACCCTGGAGGAGTTCACCGTCTCCACGGCCTCCAGCAGGGGCAGCTATATCACCACCGAGTCCGCCTCCGGCACCCGCACAAAGGAGGCCGTCGTCGAGCTGCCCTATTCCCTCCAAATCATGACCGAGGACTTCATGAACGACTTCGGCCTCTTCGATCGCGGCGACTCCAACGCCTACGTCGCTGGCGCCACCTTCGGCACCGGCAGCGAAACCGCCCTGCTTGGCGAGATCAGCACCCTCAACGGCTTTTCCTACGGCGCCGGGCGCGACGGCTTCCGCATCTCCCTCCCCTCCAACCCCGCCAACACCATCGGCTCCGAGGTCATCAGCGGCGCCCAGGGCACCTTTTACGGCGAGGTCGCCTTCGGCGGCGTCATCAATTACAAAAACCGCCGCCCCTACGTGAAACCCCGCTACATGCTCACCCTCAACGCAGGCAACAACGACTACTACCACGCCTCCGCCTTCGCCTCCGGCCCCCTCGTCCCCAACAAGCTCTATTACCTCCTCACCCTTGACCATAAACACGAGCGCTTCAACGGCCCCTGGAGCGACAAGGACAGCTCCTCCGCCGGCCTCTCCCTCCTCTGGAAAATCAGCCGCGCCACCGCCCTCACCGTCGGCTACGAATACTCCTTCGTTGACCAGGAGGAGTTCCGCGCCTCCGCCAACCTTATCCGGCTCAACGGCGGGAGCGTCGTCGGCGTCGAACGCTACTGGACCGGCACCGCCGGCTTCAACCAATACGGCCCCGACACCCTCGACACCCGCAAGCAGGGCGGCCTCAACGTCCTCCTCGAACACCGCATCTCCTCCACATGGGCCGCCCGCGGCTCCCTCCAAACCTGGTTCTCCAAAAACGCCATCGAGCGCGACAACCGCACCACCATCTTCGTCGAGGACGACACCGGACGGCGCTTCTTCGGCACAACCTCCTCCGCCTCGCGCGGCACCTCCCCGTTCAAGGACGACGGCAGCGATTCCAACATCGGCGGCCAGTTCGACATCACCGGCGTCTTCCGCACCGGCTCCATCCCCCACAAGGCCATCCTCGGTCTCGATTACGCCCGCCGCTCCATTAAAGTCCGCAACGCCTACATGCCCACCGCCTGGATAGACCGCCTCCCCGATGAATGGATCTGGCTCGATTACGACAACCCCGTCTGGCTCTCCCACACCCACGGCACCATTGACCCCACCCAGCCCGGCACCTGGAACGTCGTGGATTACGACCTCGTCAACCGCTACGCCGCCCGCCGCGATTACGACTACGAGAGCTTCGCCGCCGTCGGCTCCCTCCGCTCCCACCTCTTCAAGGACTACCTTATCACCAACATCAGCGGACGCATCCAGGCGGATCACGCGTGGGCCTGGTCGCAACCCGACGAGGACACCACCCCCGTCCTCAATTCGGACGGCTCGTGGACCTACCCCAAACAGGCCCGCACCGAGGGCTCCCTCCGCAACCACCCCTTCAACTACGGCCTCGGCCTCAACAGCAAAATCCTCGGCGACAACCTCGTCCTCTACGCCGTCGCCTCCACCGCCTTCACCACCAACCGCACCGGCACCATTGACAAGGTCACCGGCGCCCTCATCGAACCCGACAGGGCCGTCTCCCTCGAACTGGGCGGCAAGGGCTTCCTCCTCCAGGGCCGCCTCGCCTACACCGTCAGCGCCTACCAGATTAACCGCGAAAACGTCTCCGACGTGAACCCCGCCTATGACTCCGCCGACCTCGAAAACAGCCCCCCGCAATACATCACCGGACGCGAGGACCGCACCCGCGGCATCAAAACCTACTTCGTCTGGGTTCCCCTCCGCGACCGCTCCCTCAACGTCACCGCCGACATCGCCTACACCGACGGCATCATCGTCAAGGATGCCCCCGGAAACATCGCCGGCAAAAACCCCGACGGCACCACCTTCAACTTCGACGGCTGGCGGCGCCGCGGCGTCTCCAAATGGAAAGCCAGCCTCGCCTCCTCCTATCTCTTCAAGTCCGGCCCCCTCAAAAACCTGAAACTCGGCGCCAGCCTCGCCTTCCGCTCCAACTTCCTCGGCATCGAACCCACCTACACCACCTCCACTTCCGCCTACAGCGTCTCCTATCCCGCCAAGTGGTTCCCCTCCCTCACAACCGTCAACGCCTTCGTCAACTACACCTTCGCCACAAAGTCCTTCGTCGCCGCGACCCACAAGCTCCAGCTCAACGCCCAGAACCTCACCAACGAAAAGTATTACAGCCACGCCGGCCGCCTCTCCTTCGGCACGACCTTCAACCTCTCCTACACCCTCAACTTCTGACCCGGAAAAACACCTCCGCAAAAATCCTCCCTCCCATGAAACGCCACCCGCGCATCGCCGCCTCCTTCCTCTCCCTCCTGCTCCTCCCAGCGGCTTCCGCCTCCTCCCTCTGGAACCCCGGAACCGACGCCTCCTTCGACAACCCCGCCAACTGGTTCCCCGGCGGCGTCCCCGCCGACGGCTCCGACCTCGTCTTCGACTCCGCCTCCTCCGCCGCCCTCCGCGTCAACGGCGCCAATCACACCGTCGCCAATCTCACCTTCTCCTCAAACGTCGCCAGCACCTCCATCACCCTCGAAAACGCCGCGACCCTCACCCTCACAGGCATCGTCACCGACAACGCCTACAAAATCCTCAACACCCCCGCCGACGACCCCTACCTCGGCTCCCTCTCCGCCTCCGCCTACAACCGCCGCCAGACCCTCCGCGTCAACAGCGGCTCCACCCTCGTCCTCGACGCCTCCGCCAACACCGGCGTCCTCATCATCGAAAACAACGGCTCCACCGTCGCCTATCGCGGCAACTCCTCCGCCGGCGGCGGACAACCCGCCGTCAACGGCTCCGTCCCCGACGCCAACGGCACGCCCATCACCCGCGTCCTCAACAAGCACATCAACGCCACCACCCTCCTCAACACCGCCGCCGGCGACGACGCCCTTCTCCTCTTCACCGACAACGCCACCGCCGCCTCCGCCAACATCATCAACACCGGCATCGGCGCCAACGCCACCATCCTC
>JAISTY010000052.1 GCA_031272375.1 Opitutaceae bacterium
GGGAATCGCGGGTGATGAGGCCGGCCTTCTTGAGGGGGGCGCGCAACTCCGGGTTCATCTTCTGCAGGGCGCGGGCGATGCCGTGGGCGACCGCCCCGGCCTGGCCGGCGACACCGCCGCCGGCAACGGCGGCCACGACGTCAACCTTGTCCCGCAGTCCGACGGTGACGAGGGGCTTGTAGGCCTGCTTCGCGAAGTTCTCGTGGGAGAAATAGCTCTCGAAGTCGCGTTCGTTGACGGCGAGCTTGCCGGTGCCTTCGGTGAGGCGGATGCGGGCGGTGGAGGACTTGCGGCGTCCGGTGCCGAGGAAAACAGTGGGTTCTGCGCTCATGGATGTGGGTGGGTCGGTGTCAGAGGGTGATTTTTTCCGGGTTTTGCGCGGCGTGCCCGTGTTCCGCGCCGGGGAAGACGCGGAGCTTGGTGAGCATGGAGGCGGCGATGCGGTTCTTGGGCAGCATGCCCTTGACGGCGTGGCGGATGATGAACTCCGGGTTCTGCCCGCGCATGGCGGGGACGCTCCGGTAGCTCTCGCCGCCGACGTAGCCGGAAAAGGACATGTATTCGTTGCGCTCCTCCTTTTTGCCGGTGAGGGCGACCTTGGCGGCGTTGATGACGACCACGTAGTCGCCGGTGTCCACATTGGGCGTGTAGGAGGCCTTGTGGCGCCCGCGGATGATGTTGGCGGCTTTCACCGCGAGGCGGCCAAGGACGGCTCCATCGGCATCTATGAGATACCACTTGGGCCGGACCGTCTCTTTTTTGGCGAGGAAGGTTTTCATGGAAAAGGCGCGAACAACTACGGCGGGGGGATGCCCTGTCAACCCCGCTTTTGGCTTTTGGATTTTTTCGCTCATCGCAACGGGTTGGCCTTGTGGCCGCGGGCGCCGGCGGCCCAGCGGGCGAGGGCGTTCCGGTGGATTTTCGCGTTGTGGCGGACGTCCACCGGAAAATCCCCGCGAAAATAAAAGAGGTTGATGTCCGCCGTCAGCGGGCGTTTCAGCGCGAGCAGGCGGAGGTCGTTGATCAGGTTTTCGAGGGCGAAGGTGTTTTTCAAAATCCGCGGGTCGCGCGGCTCTATGACGATGGCGGGGCGGATGACGCCGGGCCTGCCGCGCCGTGAAAGGCCGATGAGCGCGGAGCGGCGGACGGCGGGGTGCGCGTTGAAAACCGGCTCGACCTGCCCGGTGAACAAAACCCCTTGCGGCGTCACCACGCGCTCGGTCTTGCGCCCGCAGAACCAAAGGTTGCCGCCGGCGTCCAGGTATCCGCAGTCGCCCATGCGGTGCCAGATCTCCCCGGTGTCCGCGTCGGTGATTTTCGCGAGCGCCGTGGCATCAGGGAGGCGGTCGTATTCCCGCGTCACGGCGGGGCCGGTGGCGATGATCTCGCCGATCTCCCCGACGGCGGCCTGCCGCGTTTCGCCGAGCGTGGCGACGGGGGCGTCGGTGATGGCGATGACGCGGACCTTGTTTCCGGGAAGCGGTTTCCCGACGCGGGAGCCGCCGCCGCCGAGCGTGACGGCAAGCCCGTCGAGCGCCTCCGTCGCGGAGAGGTCGGTCAGCGGAAGGATTTCGGTGGCGCCGTAGGGGCTGTGGATTTCGCCGCCCGGCAGGATGTCGCGCAGATCCCGCCAGAGTTTCGGGGGGACGGCGGCGCCGGCGCAAAGGACGCGCCGGAGCGAGGGGAGCCGGAGATTGTGGCGCTTGCAATGGTCGCCGACGAGTGCCCAGAGCGTCGGCGAGCCGAAGGAGTTGGTGACGTTTTCCTGGAGGATGGCGCGGACGATTTTCGCGGGGTCGCTGGCGGCGACGCGCCGGGGATCGGTCTCCGGGACGATGGTGGTCATGCCGAGGGCCGGGTTGAAGAGCGCGAAGACGGGCAGGAGCGGGAGGTCCACCTCGCCGGGGCGGATGCCATAGGTTTCCCGCACCAGTTCCACCTGCGCGGCGAGCATGCCGTGCGTGTAGCAAACGCCCTTGGGGGCGCCGGTGGAGCCGGAGGTGAAGAGGATCGCGGCAAGCTCGTCCGGCGCGCAAACGGCGGTCGGCGGCCCGCCGCCGGGGGGAGCCTTCCCCGCGAGGCGGGCGGCGGGGTTGGAGCTGGCGGCCACGCGGACGCGGACACTCGCGAAGGGTTTCCTCCAAAGCCGGCTCATGAGCCGCGCGAGCGGGATGCCGAGCAGGACGCGGGGTTGCGAGCGGGCGACGCAGGCGAGGAAACTTTTCCGCCCCATGCCGGGATCCAGCACAACGGGCACGGCGCCCAGCCCGAAGAGCGCGAAGACGGCGGCGATCAGGGGAAGCCCCTGGCGCACCATGACGAGCGTCCGGTCGCCGCGGCGGACGCCCTCCACCGCGAGTTTCGCGCGCCACGCGGCGACCTCGGCGGCAAGCTCGGAGAAGCTCAGCGAGAGGTAGCGGATGGAGCCGTCGGGGGCGTTTCCAACGGGAACTTTGACGGCGGCGGAATCCGGCCGCGCGGCGGCCATGAGGTCGAGGTGGCGCGAGATGTTGGCGTTGGTGTCGGCGGTCATGGGCGTCCGGAGGGGCGCGTCTGTCCCGCAAACAACCCGCGCGTTCGGCGCGGGTTCGCGTTCAAGGGCGCCTCACGGTCTCAATAATCGGTGTAGGTGAAGAGGCCCCAGAGGAGGCTGACCCGCTTGCCGGAGGGCGTGGCGTTGACGGCGTAGGGCGCGCCATAGTTGTCAATCGTGTTGAGCTGCGGGGGGACGAAGGCGGCGTCCTTCGAGTAATAAAGGCCGTCGGCGACCGAGACGGCCTTGCCGCCGCCGCGAACGGTCTGGGTGGCGCAACCGGCGAGAAACACCGCCGATGCGGCAAGGGCTGTGACGAAAACGGGCTGGAGTTTGTTTTTCATGGGAGGAACGCGGCGGGACTGTGTTTCCAATTCCGGCGTTGGCAAGAGCCGGATTGGGAGGCGGAAGGCGGAATTGGTTGGGTGGAATCGCGGCGCGCTCACAGCGCCCCGGCCTCGGCAAACTCCGACGCGCTCCGCACCGCCCAGCCCGGTTCCGTGCGGCGGGCGAGGCCGGCGAGCACCCCGCCGGGACCGAGTTCCCAGAACTCCGACGCCCCCGCCGCCGCCATGCCCCTCATGCAGTCCTCCCAGAGCACCGGCGAGACAACCTGCCGCACCAGCGCCCCGCGGATCTCCTCCGGCGAGGACACCGGACGCCCGGTCGTGTTCGTGAACACCGCGAACGCGGGCGGTTTGAACGGCACGCCCTCCAGAAACTCCGCGAACGCGGCCCGCGCCGGCTCCATCAGGCGGCTGTGGTAGGCCCCGGCGACGTTGAGCGGCACGACCTTTTTCCATCCGCGCGCCCGCGCGCCCTCCACCGCCGCCAGCACCTTCGCGGCCTCCCCGGAAATGATGATCTGTCCTGGCGCGTTGAAATTCGCCGCCTCGACGTCGAACTCCCCGCAAAGCGCGGCGACCTCCCCGCGCGTCCTCCCGATGATCGCCGCCATCCCGCCGCGGCTCCGCTCGCACGCCTCCTGCATCAGCCGCCCCCGCTCGGCGACGACCCGCAGGCCCGTTGAAAAGTCAAACACGCCCGCCGCCGTCAGCGCCGTGATTTCCCCGAGGCTCAACCCCGCCGCCAACCCGACGTCCCCGAGCCGGCCCCGCTCCCGCAAAACCTCCAGCAACGCCATCCCCTGCGTGAACAGCGCCGGCTGGCACACCTTCGTCTGCGTCAGCTCCGCGTCGGGCCCCTCGAAACAGAGCCGCGTCAGCGGCCATCCGAGCGTCCGGTCGGCCTCCTCGTAAAGCCGCCGCGCCGCGGCGGAGTTCTCGAACAACGACCTTCCCATGCCCACTTTCTGGGCGCCTTGGCCGGAAAAAATAAGAGCGACTGACATGGCGGCGCGGCAAGCTGCCGCCCGGCGCATCCGGTTCAAGGGCGAAATTCCCGCGGTGAAAGCCCACGGCAAGCCGCCGCCGCGACGCTCGCGCGACGCCGGCCCGCGGGCAAATTTCCTTCCCCCGGCGCCACGCGGACGCCTTCCTCGCGCGCCGTGACCGACGCCCACGTCCGCCTCTTCCGCCAACGCCTTCAGACCTGGTTTCGCGCCGCCAAACGCGACCTCCCCTGGCGCCGCGACCGTTCCCTCTACAAGACCGTCGTCAGCGAAATCATGCTCCAGCAGACGCAGGTCAAAACCGTCATCCCCTACCTTGCCCGCTGGCTCGAAACCTTCCCGGATTTCGCCGCCCTCGCCGCCGCCCCCGAAACGCTCGTCCTCAAACGCTGGGAGGGCCTCGGCTACTACTCCCGCGCCCGCAACCTCCACGCCCTCGCGAAAAAAATCGCCGCCCTGCCCGCCCCTCCGCGCGCCCCGGAGGACTGGCGCGAACTCCCCGGCGTCGGTCCCTACACCGCCGCCGCCATCACCAGCCTCTCCTTCGGCGCCCCGGACGCCTGCGTTGACGGCAACGTCATCCGCATCCTCGCGCGCGTCACCGCCGACGCCACCCCCTTTCCCAACGCCGCCGCCGCGATCAAAAAACTCGCGCCCCTCGCCCGCCGCCTCCTTCCCGCTAAAAACCCCGGCGCCCACAACGAGGCCATGATGGAACTCGGCGCCCTCGTCTGCTCCAAGCACACCCCCCTCTGCCCCCGCTGCCCCGTCCGCGCCCTCTGCGCCGCCGCCCGATCCGGCCTCGCGGAAAACCTCCCCGACATCGCCCGCCCCGGCATGCGCCGCCAGACCCGCGAACTCCTCTGGGCGGTCAAAAACGGGAAACTCCTCCTCCGCCAAATCCCCGCGGACGCCGCCCGTCTCGCCGGCCTCCACGAACTGCCCTCCGCCGACGTCCCCGGCCTCCCCGCCGCCGGCGGCCCGCCGCTCGCGACCCAGCGCCGCGCCCTCACGCGCCACGCCATCACGGAAAACGTCCGCGAAATCCCCCCGCGCGCCCTCCCCCGCAGGCTGCCGCCACGCCACTTCTGGGTTCCCCTTGGAAAACTCGGCGCCATCACCCTCTCCGGCCCCCACCGCCGCCTCGTCACACGCCTCCTCCAAACTTCAACTTCCAATCCCTGACTTCCCGGCAGGCGCGAAGACGTTCATGACCGGCGCCCAGGGCATCGTCACCCAAGTCAAAAGCGGCCGCGTTTAAGGCTCCCCGGTTTCCGGTTCGGTTTTTGCCGCCGCGTTTTCCTCCGGTTTCTTTTTTTGCGGGATGACGAGCGCCCTCAACGCGCTGTGGATTTTCGCGCTCTCGTTGTCGCCGTCGGGCTTGCGGCGCTGCGTCATATAAACCGTCACGCGGTTGTGTTCGGGCCACACCCGGAACGCCGTGCTGTAGAGGCCGCCGTGGCCGAAGGAGTTTTCCTCGTAAAGCCCGAGACCGAGGCCGTATTTCGCCTTCACCGCGGGCGGCGTTTGCGCGCGCGTCATTTCCGCGACGGCTTTTTCCGAGAGGATGCGGCGGCCTTTGTGGACGCCTTTGTTTAACAACATTTGCCCGAAAACGGCGACGTCGCGCGCGGTCGAGAAAAGGCCGGACGCCGGGATGGGGTGGCGGTTTTCGCGGTCGTCGAGCGGGTAGAAAAACAGGGAGATGCGGCAGACATCGAGGCGGCTTTTCGCGGGGTCGGAGTTGTAGGTTTTCGCGAGGCGCGCGAGTTGGTCGCCGGCAGGCCGGAACGAGGTGTCGGCCAGCCCGAGCGGCTCGAGAACGCGCTCGCGCACAAAATCCCCGTAGGAGCGGCCGGAGACGATTTCAATGATCCGACCGGCGACGTTGATATTCGCGTCGGAATAACGGTAGCCGGTGCCCGCGCGGAAAATCAGGGCGCGACCCGCGTAGAGCGGAACGTAGTCGGCGAGCGGGAAAATGTCGTTTGTAAGACCCGACACCCACAACGGGTTTTCCCCGCGCAACCCGCTCGTGTGGCTGAGCAGGTGGCGGACGGTGAGCGGCACGCGGTTATAGATGATTTGCGCGCGCGGCTTTTGCGCGGGCGGATTCGTCCCCGACGCGGGTGCCGGCGCCGGTTTCGCGGCGTTGTTTGTGTTCGCGGCGGATGTTTTGGGCGCGGCTGCCGGCGCGGGCGTTGTCGTTTTCTTTTTTTCGGGGACGATTCGCTGCGGCTTCGCGAACTCCGGGATGAATTTGGAAACGGGGTCGTCGAGCGACAACTTCCCCTCGTCCACAAGCGTCATGAGCGCGACGGCGGTGAACGACTTCGTCATCGAGGCAATCCAGAACAAGGCGTCCTCGCGCATGGGTTTTCGCGCGGCGATGTCGGCGAAACCGGCGGCCTCGCATTCGAGGATTTTCTCGTTGTCGGCGACAAGGAAGACGCCGCCGGCGAGGATGTTCTCGTTGATTTTCGGGAGAAACACGTCGGCGAACCGCCCGGCGAAAAGGTTGGCGGCGAGGACAAACGACAGGAAAACGCCGGCGCCGGCGCTGCGAATGGAGTTCATGGGTTGTGCGGTTTGGGAAGAAAACGGAAGAGGCGGCAAAAACACCGGTGCGAAAACGCGGGACGGAAACAGGAAACGAAAACGCGACGCGCGCACCTTCCGAAAACGGGCGCGCGGCTGTCAAAATGCAAATGCGCCCGCCGCCCGCCCGCCGGTGCCGGCTGCCGCCGCGCCACTTCTGGGTTCCCCTTGGAAAACCCGGCGCCATCATCCTCTCCGGTCTCCCACCGCCGCCTCGTCACACGCCTCCTCCACTCCTCAACTTCCAATCCCTGACTTCCCGAAATGCCCTTCGCCAAACACTGGGCCGCGCGCCTCGACGATTACGTCAACGCCCTCGACTTCTCCCCCGATGGCGCCCTTCTCGCCGCCGCCACCGCCGCCGAATCCGGCAACGTCCACCTCCTCGCCGCCGCCGACGGCGCCCGCCGCGCCCTTCCGGGCCACCCCGGCGGCGCCTGTTCCCTCGCCTGGCAACCCGCCGCCAAC
>JAISTY010000108.1 GCA_031272375.1 Opitutaceae bacterium
GACGTCCACGGAGTCAACGCCGGCTTCGATGGCGGCGAGGTAGGCGGAGGCGCCGAGGCCGGCGGTTTCGTGGGTGTGAAGGACGACGGGGATTTTGATCCGGGCCTTGAGGCCCTTGATGATGGCGGCGGCGACGTAGGGGGGGATGAGGCCGGCCATGTCCTTGATGCAGACGCTGTCGCAGCCCATTTCGGCGAGTTCGCAGCCGAGGGCGACGAAGCCGGGGATGTTGTGGACGGGGGATTTGGTGTAGCAAATGGTGCCTTGGGCGTGGGCGCCGGCGGCCTTGGTGGCGGCGATGGCGGTGCGCATGTTGCGGGGGTCGTTGAGGGCGTCGAAAATGCGGAGGATGTTCATGCCGTGGGCGACGGATTTTTGAACGAAGGCGGTGACGACGTCGTCGGGGTTTTGGTCGTAGGCGACGATGTTTTGCCCGCGGAGGAGCATCATGTGGGGGGTTTTTGTTTTGGCGCGGATGGCGTCGAGGCGGTTGAAGGGGAACTCTTTGAGGAAGCGGAGGCCGGAGTCTATGGTGGCACCGCCCCAGGTTTCGAGGGCGTTGTAGCCGATGGCGTCGAGGGGTTCGAGGAGCGGGAGCATCTGGGGGGTGCTCATGCGGGTCGCGGCGAGGGATTGGTGGCCGTCGCGGAGGACGGTGGAGTTGAAGGAGACGGGATTCATGGTGGGAAAAAATCCATCATGGGGCGGGTGGTGTCGAGAGGCGAAATTCCCGCGGGATTTTCGCGGGGGCGGGCGGCGGAGGGGCGGCGCGAAAACGCCCGCGGCGGGATGTCGCGGGCGTGGTGGCGCTGTTGTTGGGCGGCGGGTTGTCGCGCGGGCGGGTTTATTTCCCGGCGGGTTCGCCGGAGGCACCGGCCTTTTTCACGAGGGCCTGGACGTAGCCCTTGGCCAGCTCGATTTTGGTGCCATCGGCGATTTGGAGGACGAAGCGGTCCTCCTTTTTGTTGGTGATTTTGCCGAAGATGCCGCCGTTGGTGAGGACCTCGTCGCCGCTTTCAAGGGAGGCGAGCATGGCCTGGTGCTGTTTCTGTTTTTTGCGCTGGGGGGCGATCATCAGGAAATACATCGCGACGATGATGAGGATGAAGGGCAGGAAGCTGCCGATGCCGCCGGCGGGCGGGGCACCGTTTCCGGAGGAGGTCGCGGGGGTTTCGGCGGCGAGGAGGAGGGTGGCGAGGATGGTGTTCATTATTTTTCTGCGATTTGCGGTGTTGATTGTCGGGCGTTTTTCCCGAAAAGAGCGCGCCATAACCAACGACCGGCCTCAAAACGCAAGCCCGAAGCCCGTTGGCGTTTTTTACGACATTGAAAACCAAGAACTCCTCCAACTGGTCCGCATCGCAATCCGAAGAGCTTTACGGCTTCAAGCGCTGGGGCGCGGGGCATCATCGCGTTGACGCCGAGGGCTTCGTCACCGTCAGCCCGCTTCCGGGCGGGCCGGCGATCCGCATCATGGACGTTGTGGAGGAGGCGCGGACGATGGGGCTGCGGGCGCCGCTGGTCATCCGTTTCCAGGATTTGCTGCGGCACCGTGTCGAGAAGCTCAACGAGAGCTTCCGCGAGGCGATCCGCGACGAAGGCTATCCGGGCGAATACAGGGGTGTTTTCCCGGTGAAGGTGAACCAGTTGCGCGAGGTTGTTGACGAGATTATCGCGGCGGGAAAGCCGTATCACTACGGGCTGGAGGCGGGGTCGAAGCCGGAGCTGATGATCGCGCTGGCGATGCACGAGGGGGCGCAGCGGCTGATCGTGTGCAACGGCTACAAGGACCACGACTACATCCGCCTGGCGCTGCTGGGGCGGAAGCTGGGGAAGAAAATCATCATCGTCGTCGAGCAGCTGGCGGAGGTGGACGACATCATCGCGCTGTCGGCGGAGGCGGGGGTGAAGCCGCTGGTGGGTTTCCGTGTGAAGCTGCAGACGCGGGGCGAGGGCAAGTGGTCGTCGTCCACGGGGGACAACGCGAAGTTCGGGCTGAACACGGCGGAGATCCTGTTCGCGGCGGAGAAGTTGAAGAAGGCCGGGCTGACGCAATGCCTGCGGCTGCTGCACTTCCACATCGGCTCGCAGGTTCCCAACATCGGCACGCTCAAAAACGCCGTCGTCGAGGCGGCGCGGTTCTATTGCGAGCTGGCGCGGGACGGCTTCCCGATGGGCCTGCTCGACGTCGGCGGCGGCCTCGGCGTGGACTACGACGGCTCGCGGACGAATTTCGAGTCCTCGATGAACTACACCATGGCCGAATACGCGCGCGACATCGTCTCGAACATCCGCGATGTCTGCGAGGACGCGGGCGTCAGGCCGCCGGACATCGTGAGCGAGTCGGGGCGGGCGATTGTGGCGCCGCACTCGATGCTCGTCGTCGAGGTCTTCGAGCGCATCAACAAGCGCGAGACGCTCGGCGCGCGGCACCGTCCGAAGGTGAAGCACAAGGTCGTCTCCGACATGGAGCGGCTGCTGAAAAACAAGGACGGCCTCGGCAAGCTCGAGCGCATCCACGACGCGCAGCAGAAAAAGGAGGAGGCCTGCACGCTGTTCAAACTCGGCTACCTCGACCTTGAGAACCGCGCCGCCGCGGAGTCCCTGTATTGGCAGATTTGCGAGCAGCTCGCGCGCGACACGGAATTCACCGGCTACGTGCCGGAGGAGTTGCTCGGCCTGAAGTCGCTCATCGCCGACCAATACGTGTGCAACTTCTCCGTCTTCCAGTCCCTCCTCGACCACTGGGCGCTGAAGCAGCTCTTCCCCATCACGCCGCTCCACCGCCTCGACGAGAAACCGACCGTCAACGCGACCCTCGTGGACATCACCTGCGACTCGGACGGCAAGGTCGGCAGCTTCATTGACCTGCAGGACACGAAGGACGTGCTGCCGCTCCACTCGCTCAACGGGAAACCCTACCACCTCGGCATCTTCCTGACCGGCGCCTACCAGGACATCATGGGCGACCTCCACAACCTCTTCGGGCGCGTCAACGAGGTCCACGTCTTCCTCGAGCCGGACGAGCCGAACGGCTTCTACATCGAGGAAACCATCAACGGCGACAGCATCTCGCGCGTGATCGAGGGCGTCCAATACCAGTGGGAGGAGCTGTGCCGCAAACTGAAGGCCCAGGTGGACGCCGCGACGCGGCGCGACCAGATCAAGCCCCGCGAGGGCGTCCGCCTGCTGGAGTATTACGAGAGGCAGCTCGGCGAGAAAACCTACCTCGGCATCCCCTCCAAACGGCGCCGCGGCGCGTGACGAAAATAGCGGCAGGATTACTTTGACATAGGCCAGACGGCAAACAGGGTGCCGCGGACAGGCCGCCCCGACCGGTCTCCCCCTCCTCCCAAACAACCCGTGCCCGCCATGACCTCCGCCAACCGCCGCGTGTTCCTCAAGCAAGCCGCCCTCCTCGCCGCCGGCTCCCTCGCCGCCGCCAGCGCCTCCGCCCAAACCGAGGCGAAGCCCAAACGGAAATCCGCCCGCCGCGATGCCGCCGACCCCGTCGCCGTCCGGCTTGAGGCCGACGTTGTCATTGTCGGCGCCGGTCCCGGCGGTATCCCCGCCGCGCTCGCCGCCGCGCGCAACGGCGCCCGCGTCATCCTCCTTGAGCAGGACCAGTCCGTCGGCGGCGCGCCCGTCAACATGTTCGTCCCCTTCCTCTGCGGCGGCCCGAAGGTCGGCGTTTTCCGCGAGGCCGTCCTCAAGCTCAACGAACGCTTCGACCTCACCGCCAGCCCCGCCGCCAACCCGCCGCCGAACGAGGTCTGGTATCACCCCTCCCACTTCAACCTCGTCCTCTCCGAACTCCTCCGCGCCGAGAAAAACATCACCCTCCTCACCGGCGCCGCCGTTGACACCGTCCTCGTCAACGACTCCGGCCCGCGCAAAAAAGTCCTCGGCGTCGAGGCCGTCCGTCCCGGCGGCTCCCGCGTCCGCGCCCTCGGCAAAATCGTCGTGGACGCCACCGGCACCGGGCTCGTCGGCGAGCTGGCCGGCGCCGAAATCCTCTGGGGTCGCGAGTCCCGCGAGCGGTTCGGCGAGCTGAAGGCGCCCGCCGCCGCCGACAACAGCCACTTCATCATGCCCTGCACGCTCATGTTCATCTCGCAGCGCGTTCGCGGCAACGCCCTCCTCGACCTCTCCAAAATCAAGCGCGGCTCCCCCCACGAGTCCCGCCTCGGGTGGGTCCGCTTCACCAACGAATACAGGCGCCTCGAAGCCGAGCTTGCCGCCGCCGGCGACGCCGGACGCAGGGCCGCGATCGAGGCCGACCTCCGGCGCGTTCGCGAACGCGAGGCCCTCTTCGCCAGCCGCAACTCCGGCATCTACCTCCACTGGGGCATGACCATCCACGCCGTTGACACCCGCGACCCCCTCTCCCTCGGCAACGCCTACCAGAAAGCCCTCGCGTTCCTCGCCCCCGACATCGAGGAACTCAACCGCCAGGGCTTCCTCGCCTGGGTCGCCCCCAAGCTCGGCGTCCGCGAATGCCGCCGCGTCGTCGGCGACCACGTCCTCACCTACAACGACCTCAAGTCCGGCAAAATGCCCGACGACGTTGTCTCCACCGGCCACTACCCCCTCGACATCTGGGGCAACAGCACCTTCACCGCCGAGGACAAGCACCTCCCCGAATACGGGATTCCCCTCCGCGCCCTCGTCGCCAAGGGCTTCGACAACCTTCTCCTCGCCGGGAAAAACCTCAGCGCGACCCACATCGCCATGGGCGCGCTCCGCGTGCAGCCCATCCTTGGCGCCGCCGGCGAGGGCGCCGG
>JAISTY010000179.1 GCA_031272375.1 Opitutaceae bacterium
AAAATCAACATCGCCCACAGCGGCCCGATTGTCGCCGGCATGGTTCTCATCCTTGCCGCCGGCGAGGTCGTCATCCGCCGCTCCGAGCGACAAGCCGCCGCCCGCTGAACGCCCGCGGCCCCAAGCAACGCCAACCGCCATGAACACCACCCACGCCACCACTCCGGCGCGCGCCCCCTTCGACGCCGTCTTCCACAACGGCCGCGTCCTCGTCTCCGCCGCGCGCCCCGGCGCCACGCCCTCCGCCATCGCCGTCAGGGGCGGACGCGTCGCCGCCACCGGAACCGCCGCCGAACTCCTCGCCGGCGCCGGCCCCGCCACCGAGACCGTTGACCTCGCCGGGCGCCTCCTGATGCCCGGGCTCATTGACGCCCACCTGCACCCGCTCTGGGGCGCCAAGGCCCTCGCCAATCCCTCCCTCAACTACGAGCCGCTCACCGTCCCCCAAACCCTCGCGCGCCTCCGCAACATCCTCGACGCCGACCCCGGCGCGCCCGACGACCACTGGCTCGTCGTCCAGGGCTGGCTCCGGCTCGGCGGCTCCGACGTTGACCGCGACGACCTCGACAAGCTGCCCACGCGCCGCCCCATCCTGATTTTCTCCAACGACTGCCACTCCGCCGCCCTCAACTCCCGCGCCCTCGACCGCCTCGGCATCAATGAAAACACCCCCGACGAACCCGACGGCACCATCGTCCGCCGCCCCGGACGCCGCCCCGCCGGCCTCATCGAGGACGCCCCCGCCATGCGCCTCTTCGACCGCGTCACCCACCTCGCCCCGCAGGCCGCCGCGCGCCTCCTCGAAAACGCCCAGCGCGCCCTCAACGCCCAAGGCGTCACCGCCGTTCTCGACGCCCGCGCCCTGCCGGAGCAGTTCGAGGCCTTCGCCCTCCTCCGCGCCCAACGGCGTCTCACCCTGCGCGTCGCCGCCGCCGTCGAAATCCCGCCCACGCGCGTCAGGGACGTTTCCCAGGTCGAAAACGCCCTGCGCGAACTCGACGTCTTCCGCGCCAAATACGCGCCCGTCCGCTGGGGCAACCCCGCGCCCGACCTCGCTGTCACGCATTCCAAATTCTTCGTTGACGGCATGCTGCCCAACAAGACCGCCTTCATGCGCCACCCTTATTTTGAGAACACCGGCGGCGCCGGGACGCCCGCGCTTCGCCAGACCGATTACCGGGCGCGGCCCTATTACACCGCCGCGCAGCTCGAGGCGCTTTTCAACGCCTCCGCCCGCCACGGCTTCCACCCGCACATGCACATCATCGCCGACGGCGCCGCCGACCTCACCCTCGACGCCCTTGAAAAAACGCGCGCCGCCCATCCGCGCCGCGATTTCCGCCCCTCAATGGCCCACAACGACCTCATGTCGCCCGACCTCTACGCCCGTTTCCGCGCCCTCGGCGTCATCGCCACCCTCTCCTACCAGTGGTGCGCCATGCCCGCCTCCATGTGGCCCCTGTTCCGCGACGTCACCGGCGACGAACGCTTCCACCGCGACCTCGAAACCCACGGCAAATTCTTCGACGCCGGCGTCACCGTCGCCTACGGCAGCGACTGGCCCATAGACCCCTTGAACGAATGGTATAACCTGCAATGCGGCCTCACCCGCCGCATCGGCCCCGGACACCCGCGCCTCGACAGCGACCGCGACCTCACCGTCCCCGAAGTCCTCCGCTCCGCGACCCTCAACGCCGCCCGCCAGCTCGGACTCGAACGCCACATCGGCTCCCTCGAACCCGGCAAATACGCCGACTTCATCGTCCTCGACAGGGACGTCCTGAAAACGCCCCCGGAGTCCTTCGCCGAGACCAAAGTCCTCCGCACCGTCGTCGCCGGCAAAACCGTCCACGAAGCCTGACGCCGCGCCGCGCACTCTTTTTCCCAACCACGACAACAACCAACAGGATGTGCCCCCGCCAACGGGGGAAAGGGGGAATTGCCGTCCAGAGACGGCCACATCTTGCAAAATGACAACAGATTACAGAAATGACGCACGACAGGGGACAACCTGCCGGGAGGCCGCCTCCCGCCGCCGCCGCGCCCGCCGCCTTTTGGGGCGCGCTCCTCGGCGGCGCGTTCCTGTTCCCAAGTTGCCTGAACGCGCACAATTACATCGTCGCCGCCAACGTCACCGCAAACCTCAACACCGGCCACACTTACACACTCGTCAACACCGGCCTGCCGCCGTCCGATTACCCCATCAGCAACAACGGCGACATCAACCTCTGCAACGGCACGCGCATCAATGTCGCAACCACTTCCACCACAGGCGGCAACGGCTTTTACAATGCCTACGACGCCTCCCTCAACATCTACGACCGCGGCACCTACAATTCCACAAACATTAGCGGAAACGGCATTTACAACTACTACACCAACTCGACCATCAACGTCACCGGCACGGGGCGGCTCTATTCGACGCTCACAGGTGGTTCGGGAAACGCGATTTACAACGGACGCCGCGCCTTCGTGTTCGCCTCCGGCGGCGGCTTGTTGGACCTCGCCAACCGCGGCGGCAACGCCCTCTACAACTCGGCCAACGCCACCCTCGGCATCGCCAACGGCTCCCTCCTGAAAACAACAACCGACTACGGAAACGGCATTTACAACATCGGCAACAACACCGCCTCCGCCTTCGTCCTCGTCGCCAACGCCACCTTCAACGGCACGCAAACCAGCGCGGCGCGCGGAAACATCATCCTCAACCAGTTCCGCGGCTTCGTCATGGTCACGACGAACGCTTCCCTTAATCTCGTATCCAATGGCGGCAACGCGCTTTACAACAACAACGGAAGCGGCGGCGTCATGGTGGACAACTCGCGGATGAACGTCTCAACCAATTCGGGCATCGGCATTTACAACCACGGCTTTTTCAGCGCGGGCGGCGCCTCCGCGCTCACCGTCTCCGCCGCAGGCGGCGTCGGCATTTACAACTGCAACTACGGCAACGTGTTCCTTCAGGACACGGCGTCCCTGACCCTCCGGCTGAACGGCGCCTCCGCCGTCGGCTTCCTCAACGACGGCGCCGCCACCATGGTCAATGTCGGCATAAACTCGCGCATCATTTTGGACTCCAATGGATTTGACGGTGCCGTGGGCCTCCAACACCGAAGCGGATTCTTCCGCGTGGACGGACAGGTGTTGAACCGCGGCACCGTCTTGCTTCTCAACGACTTGCTATCCGGCACCGGCGGCGTCGTCTTCGACGGCGGCACTCTCGCCGGCACCGGCGGCGTGGACGCCACCTTGGGCATCACCCTTTCGCCGAATGGCTCAACCATCATCTCCCCAGGCGATTACAACAACGTCACCCACCGCTCCGCCGTCGGCTCCCTCACCGTCGGCGGTGCGCGCGACTGGAGCGCCGGTTTTGTTTATGATTGGCAATTCGATGCTTCCAGCGACACCCACGACAGCCTCCTCTTCGACGGCACGCTCCGGCTCGACGGCGCCTACACGCTTAACCTCAACGCCCTCAACGCCTCCCATTACACCGGCGTGCCCGGCAACCGCGCCTGGACGCTCCTCGACACCCAGGGCCTCACCCACGGCATAGGCACTTGGAACTTGTTAAACGCAAACAGCTTCCTGACGTCCCTGGGGCTTCAGGGAACTTTGCGGGTCGTGCCGGATGGCAATCGCGTTGTGCTGCAATTTGTTCCGGACTCCCTCGGCGATTACATCTGGCGCGCCACCACCAACGGCGTCTGGAGTCAGCGCGCCAACTGGGAAAACAACGCCGTCCCCAACGGCCCCGGCGTCATTGTCTATTTCACTCGTAATCAAGGCGCAAGCGGCGGCGTCGTCACCGTTGACAGCCCGTCCGTCACCGTCGGCAGCCTCGTCATCGGCAGCGAAAACGCCTCCGCTTCCGGCGGACGCCACCTCATTCAGGGAAACACCATTATCCTCAAGGACAACAACAGCTTCTCCAGCATCACGCACCTTGCCAACGCCAGCGCCGGCGACACCATCGCCAGCAACCTCACCTTTGAAAACGAGGTCATCATCGCCACGCAAAGCGCGAACCCGTTTGAAATCACCGGAGTTATCAACGGCGCCGGCCACGGCCTCACCAAGCAGGGACCGGGCGACTTGATGCTGACGAACACCAACTCCTTGGGCGGCGGCAACTTGTCCGTGAATTGCGGCGGTCTCTTCCTCATCGGCGGCGGCTTGTCCGCCACATTGACAACCGTCTCCGCCACAGCCGTTTTCGGCGGCAACGGCACCTTGTCCGGCAACTTGCGCATGAGCGACTTCTCCTCCGCCTTGAAAATCCGCGGTCGCAAGGGCGGCCGCTGGCGCGAGAGTTTTAAGATAAACGGCAACTTGTTCGCGGACAATGGCTTCACTCTCGACCTCTCCGCCGATTTCTCGAACGTCCACGTTTCCGGCCCCCAGCTTTTCAGCGCCGCCTTCACCGATTGGCTTCACCTCGACGGCAACTTGTCCGCCCTCGCCGCCGCCCATTTCACCGTGAACCTCCACAACCTCGGCGGCAGCGTGAACATCTTTGATTGGTCCCTCCACAGCGACCCAAACAGCGAGGTTGCCTTCCGCCTCTTCACGGTCACCGGCACGGGCGACTTTGACGACACCCATTGGAGCCTCGGCAACTGGACCAACCCCGGCTGGAGCCTGCGCTGGATGGACGACGCGCAGGGCCGCCACACCCTTTGGCTCTTTTACGCCAACCCCGTCCGCATCCCGGAACCGCCAACGCTCGCCCTCGCGCTCGGCCTCCTCGCGGCCGTTTGCGCCGCCGCCCTCCACACCGGACACCGCCGCAAGACAACCTGCCGCCGCGAAATGCGCCGCCGCAATTTCGGAAATTTATCCGTGCAATCCGCCGCCCCCTCCCTTTGCTCCGCCCCTCACGCCTCCCGCTCCCATCCGTCATGCGCATCCTCACCGGCATCCAGCCTTCGGGCACCTTACACATTGGCAACTACTTCGGCGCCCTCAAACCCGCCGTCGAACTCCAGCGACGCGGCCCCTGCACCTACTTCATCGCCGACTACCACTCCATGACGTCGCTGACCGACGCCGCCGCCCGCCGCCTCAACTGCCGCAACGTCGCCCTCGACTGGCTCGCCTGCGGCCTCGACCCCGCCGCCTCCATCCTCTTCCGCCAGTCCGACGTCCCCGAAGTCTGCGAACTCTCCTGGATCCTCGGCACCCTCACACCCATGGGCCTCCTCGAACGCGCCCATTCCTACAAGGACAAAACCGCCCGCGGCCTCTCCCCCAACTTCGGCCTCTTCGCCTACCCAGTCCTCATGGCCGCCGACATCCTCCTCTACGACACCGACCTCGTCCCCGTCGGCCGCGACCAGAAACAACACGTCGAAATGACCCGCGACATCGCCCTCAAATTCAACGCCGCCTACGGCGACTCCCTCGTCATCCCTCAACCCGAAATCCGCGACACCACCGCCGTCGTCCCCGGCCTCGACGGACAAAAAATGAGCAAGTCCTACGGCAACACCCTCGAAATCTTCGCCGACGAGAAAACCGCCCGCAAAAAAATCATGTCCATCGTCATGGACAGCCGCTCCCCCGCCGAACCCAAGCCCGACGCCGCCCAAAACCTCGCCATCCGCCTCCTCCGCCTCCTCGCCCCGCGACAAGTCGCCGACGAGACCGAAAACCGCCTCCGCGAGGGCGGCCTCGGCTACGGCGACCTCAAAAAAACCCTCTTCGCCCACTACTGGGAACACTTCGCCCCCTACCGCGAAAAACGCGCCGAACTCGCCGCCGACCCCGCCACCGTTGACACCATCCTCGCCGACGGCGCCGCCCGCGCCCGCCAGACCGCCGCCAAAGTCCTCGACCGCGTGCGCAAGGCTTGCGGTCTCGGAAAATAGCCCTTCATTCCCGCCCTTCGCAACGCGCCCCGACGGACGCCGCGCCCGCACCAACACACCCGACTTCAAGCGTGAAAAAGAAATTCCACGAAAAATACACCGGCGAGTTTGAGGAGAAAATCCCCCTCTGGATAAAACTCCGCCCCTGGATCCTCTCCCTCCTCGGCCTCGCCCTCCTCGCCACCGCCTGCCTCGTCATCTACAACACGGGCCTCAAGGACCCCGCCAAATCCGTCATCCGCTCCTCCGACGACGCCGGCGCCATCAAACTCTCCGAGGAAATCACCGCCCTCGAAAAAATCTACACCGACGGCGTCGAGGCCGAACTCGTCACCCCAGAGGCCGTCGCCGCCCTCCGCTCCGCCCTCGAAAAACAACGCCTCCTCCTCTCCACCTTCCCCAACCAAAACGCCGACCAGACCACGCGCCTCGACCGCCTCGAACGCTCCGTCGCCTCCGAAAACGCCAAGACCCGCCTCTTCGACATCAACCGCCGCAAAACCAACGCCGAGGAGGCCGCCGCCCGCAAAAACACCGAACTCGCCATCGCCGAATACCAGGCCGCCCTCGACCTCCAGCGCGAGGTCAACAACAGCTCCGCCGACTCCAAACTCAAAAACTTCGGCAACGAAAGCGCCTTCGCCCGCGCCATCGGCACCCTCAAGGCAGAACCCCTCGCCAAGGAACGCGACGACGCCGTCGCCGCCGCCCACGCCGCCGCCCAGTCCCTCCGCTGGCAGGACGACCGCACCGCCTACACCACCGCCGCCCGCCTCCAGACCGAAATCAACCGCCAATACCCCGACACCCGCTTCTCCGACCCCGCCTCCGCCAGCCGCCTCAACGCCGAAATCCTCTCCCTCAACGCCGCCCCGGAGGCCGACGCCATCCGCGAAATGGAGGAGGCCGGCGACCGCCTCCTCGCCGAAAACAAATACGCCGACGCCGCCGCCCTCTTCGCCGACGCCCGCGCGCTGCAGGCCAAGCTCAACACCGAGCACCCGGGCAGCCGCTTCGTCACCTCCGTCCGCGTCGAGGAACTCGAGGTCAAACAGCAGACCGCCCTCTCCTCGCCACTCGCCGACAAACTCGCCCCACTCGACGCCTCCCTCACCGCCGCCATCGCCGCCCAAAAATTCGACGACGCCTCCGCCGCCATCCGCGACGCCGCCGCCCTGGTCGCCTCCATCCAGGCCGACTTCCCGAAAAGCCGCCGCCTCGACGCCGTCCTCCGCCACAAAATCGCCTACCTCAACATCCGCGCCGCCAAACTCGCCGACATCCACCGCACCGTCTCCGAACTCCTCCTCCCGCTCCCCTCCTCCCCCTCCCTCCGCCTCCTCAAATGCGAGACACCCCAGCCCCTCTACGACCTCGTCATGGGCGGCAACCCAAGCCGCAACCCCGGACGCGACCTCCCCGTTGACTCCGTCACCTGGAACGAGGCCCGCGAATTCTGCACCCGCCTCACCTGGCTCCTCGGACACACCGTCCGCCTCCCCTCCGAAAAGGAGTTCTTCTCCGCCCTCTCCGTCGAAAACCCCGGCACCATCATCAACAAAACCAACACCCAGAACCAGCGCACCCGCGCCGCCCTCTCCGGCATCGCCAACGCCTTCGGCTTCCACAACCTCCTCGGCAACCTCTCCGAATGGCTCAACGCCCCCGACGCCTCACCCAACGCACCCCACATCGGCGGCAGCTACCTCGACGAGGACGCCGCCGTCCTCAAAATCCCCATCGTCGAAAACTCAAAACGCGAACGCCTCCGCGACGTCGGCTTCCGCTTCATCGTCGAACGCGGCTGACCATGCCGCCCCGCGACAACCCGCCGCTCCCCCCCGCCGCCCGGCGCGCCCGCGCCCTCATCTGCGCCTGCGCCGCCGCCGGCATCCTCCTCCCGCTCCTCCTCTTCCTCCTCCGCGGCTGACAACCCGCCGCCCGAACTTTTTTTCCCACCATGACACGACAACCCTTCTCCGCCCTCGGCCTCTCGCCCGAAATCCTCAAGGCCGTTGACAAAATGGGCTTCGAGGAGGCCACGCCCGTCCAGACCGCCGTCATCCCCGTCATCCTCGCCGGACGCGACGCCGTCGGCCAGTCCTCCACCGGCTCCGGCAAAACCGCCGCCTTCGCCATCCCCGCCATCGAAAAAACCGACCCGCGCGCAAAAGCCGTCCAAACCCTCGTCCTCTGCCCCACCCGCGAACTCGCCGTCCAGGTCGCCGAGGAAACCGCCCGCCTCGCCCAGTTCAAACGCGGCCTCCACGCCGTCCCCATCTACGGCGGCCAGTCCTACGAACGCCAGTTCCGCGCCCTCGCCGCCGGCGCCCAAATCGTCATCGGCACCCCGGGCCGCGTCCTCGACCACATCGAGCGCGGCACCTTGTCCCTCGACGCCCTCCGCTTCCTCGTCCTCGACGAGGCCGACCGCATGCTCGACATGGGCTTCCGCGAAGACATCGAACGCGTCCTCGCCGCCTCCCCCAAAACGCGCCAGCTCCTCTTCTTCTCCGCCACAATGCCGAAGGCGATCCAGGACATCATCCGCCGCTTCAGCCAAAACCCCGACTTCATCAAAATCGAGGCCGTCGCCCAGAACGCCCCCCAGGTCGAGCAGGTCTATTACGAGGTGGACCGCCGCTCGAAGGTCGAAGTCCTCACACGCCTCATTGACCTCCACGACTTCAGCTGCGGCATCATCTTTTGCGCCACCAAAAACATGGTGGACGACCTCGACGCCCACCTCCACGCCCGCGGCTACGCCGTTGACCGCCTCCACGGCGACATCTCCCAGGCCCAGCGCAACCGCGTCATGGAAAAATTCCGCAGCCGCTCCTTCGAGTTCCTCGTCGCCACCGACGTCGCCGCCCGCGGCCTCGACGTGGACGACCTCGAGGTCGTCTTCAACTACGACCTCCCCAACGACGCCGAGGACTACACCCACCGCATCGGGCGCACGGGCCGCGCCGGACGCTCCGGCCGCGCCATCACCTTCGTCTCCGGCCGCGAACTCTGGAAACTCCAGGCCATGATCCGCCTCGGAAAACTCAAAATCCGCCGCGAAAACGTCCCCTCCCTCGACAGGGTCGAGGAGGCCCGCGAAAACCTCTTCTTTGAAAACCTCCGCGACACCCTCAACGCCGCCGCCTTCAAACGCCAGGACCGCCTCATAGACCGCCTCCTCGACCAAGGCTACCAAAGCACCGACATCATCAACGCCCTCCTCCACCTCCTCCAGAACGACCCCGCCG
This sequence comes from Opitutaceae bacterium, assembly GCA_031272375.1. Lineage (GTDB taxonomy): Bacteria > Verrucomicrobiota > Verrucomicrobiia > Opitutales > Opitutaceae > JAISTY01. The sequence continues at coordinate 9,128 of JAISTY010000179.1, forward strand.
ACGCCAAAAAATCCCCGCGACAACCCGCCGCCGCGCCGGAGGACAACAGCTGCCGCGCCGACAACCCGCCGCGGCCACCCGCCGCCCGCGAAACCCGCGCCCCCGCCGGCTCCCGCGTCAAAGAACAAAAATTCGCCCGCCCCGCCCGCACCGGGACCGCACCCGGCATGACCCCGCTCTTCCTCCACATCGGACGCAAACCCCTCGTCACCCCCGCCGACATCGTCGGCAAACTCGCCGGCGTCACACGACACCCCGCCGCCATCGTCGGCGCGATGGACATCCACCAACGCCACACGCTCGTTGATGTCGCCACCGACGCCGTTCCGCTCGTCCTGCAAAAACTCCAAAACATCCGCATCAAAAACGTGGCTCTGGCCCCCACCCTCGCCGCCACCGCCACCCCGCCACCGG
>JAISTY010000209.1 GCA_031272375.1 Opitutaceae bacterium
TCGAGGGAGAGTTTGCCGTCCTCGACGAGGGTCATGATGGCGAGGGCGGTGAAGGATTTGGTCATGGAGGCGATCCAGAAGAGGTCGTCGGGGCGCATGGGGCGGTTGGAGGCGATGTCGGCAAGGCCGGCGGCTTCGCAGGCGAGGATTTTCCGGTTGTCGGCGACACAGAAGACGGCGCCGGCGAGGGAGTTGTTGGCGGTGTAGGGGGCGATGATACCGGCGTATTCACCGGCGGGAGCCGTGATTGCGCAGAGGGTCAGGAGACAGAGGGCTTGCCGCAAAGAACGTAAAGAGCGCATGGGGAAATCAGGAATTAAGAAAGGCGGAGATGGGAGGTGTGGGAATAGTGCTTATGGATAGCGGTGGGCGGGCGGGGATTTTTCAGGAGACGACGAGGTTGAGGATGCGGGCGGGGACGTAGATGATTTTGCGGATGGATTTGCCGGCGAGGTGCGGGGCGGCGGCGGGGGAGGATTGGGCGGCGGCGACGGCGGCTTGCTGGTCGGCGCCGGCGGGGAGGAGGAGTTCGGCGCGGCGTTTGCCGTTGATTTGGAGGACGATTTTCTGGGTGTCGTCGGCGAGGAGGGCGGGGTCGTGGGCGGGCCAGGGGGCGGTCATGATGGAGGCGGTTTCGCCGAGGCGCGCCCAGAGTTCCTCGGCGATGTGGGGGGCGAAGGGGGCGAGGAGCTGGAGGAAGGTTTTGGCGGTGGCGAGGGGGACGGCGGGGGCTTTCTGCCAGGCGTTCACGAAGATCATCATCTGGGAAATGGCGGTGTTGTAGCGGAGGTGGGTGATGTCGTCGGTGACTTTTTTGATGGTGGCGTGGAGGAGTTTTTGGAGGGCGGCTTCGGCGGGGGGACAAGTTGCCGCGGGGGAGACCGGCGACAAGTTGCCGCGCTCCGGAGGTGTTGCCGAGGTGAGTTTTGGGTTGAGGGTGTTTTCGGGGGAGACGATTTCGCGCCAGATTTTCTGGAGGAAGCGGTGGACGCCCTCGATGCCCTGTGGGTTCCAGGGTTTCATGGCCTCGAGGGGGCCGAGGAACATGAGGTAGAGGCGGAGGGTGTCGGCGCCGTGGGAGCGGATGATGTCGTCGGGGTTGGCGACGTTGCCGCGGGACTTGGACATTTTTTCGCCGTCCTCGCCGAGGATGATGCCCTGGTGGAAGAGGCGCGGGAACGGTTCGTCGGAGGGGACGGCGCCGATGTCGAAGAGGACTTTGTGCCAGAAGCGGGCGTAGAGGAGGTGGAGGACGGCGTGCTCGGCGCCGCCGACGTAGAGGTCGGGCGCGCCCCAGTAGCGGAGGGCTTCGGGGGAGGCGATGGCGGTGTCGTTGCGCGGGTCGGTGTAGCGGAGGTAATACCAGCAGGAGCCGGCCCACTGGGGCATGGTGTTGGTTTCGCGGCGGGCGCGGATCCAGTGGGGGGCGGGTTGCGGTTGGGAGGCGGGGACGGATTTGCCGGTGGCGGGTTCGTGCCAGATTTCAAGCCAGCCGGTCATGGCGGCGAGGGGGGATTCACCGGTGCCGGTGGGCTGGTAGGTTTGGACGTCGGGGAGGGTGAGCGGGAGGGCGGATTCGGGAAGGGGCAAGGCGTAGCGGAGCTGGCCGCCGAGGGTGGCTGTCACGGGGGTTTTTGGAAGCGGCAGCTTGTCGGCGGCGGCGGTGGCGGCGGCTTGGTAATCGGTTTCGGAGACCCAGACGACAGGGAAGGGTTCGCCCCAGTAGCGTTGGCGGGAGAAGAGCCAGTCGCGGAGTTTGTATTGGGTGGCGGCATGGCCGCGGTTTTCGGCGGCGAAGCGGGCGTCGAGGATTTTTTTGGCGGCGGCGGGGGCGAGGGCGTCGAGGTCGGCGGAGTTGATGAGGCGGACGTCCGGCGACTTGTCGGTGAAGGGGAGGGTGACGGGGGTGTTGTCGTTCGGAGCGATGACCTGGATGACGGGGAGTTGGTATTTTTGGGCGAAGGCGAAGTCGCGCTCGTCGTGGGCGGGGACGGCCATGATGGCGCCGGTGCCGTAGGAGGAGAGGACGTAGTCGGCGATCCAGACGGGGATTTCCCGGTTGTTGACGGGATTGAGGGCGAAGGCGCCGGTGAAGACGCCGGTTTTATCCTTGGCGAGTTCGGCGCGTTCGAGGTCGGACTTGGAGGCGGCGGCTTTGATGTAGGCGTTGACGGCGGCTTGTTGGGCGGGGGTGGTGATTTTGGGGACGAGGGGATGTTCGGGGGCGAGGACCATGTAGGTGGCGCCGTGGAGGGTGTCTATGCGGGTGGTGAAGACGCGGATTTTTTCGGGGTGTTGGGCGATGTCGAATTCGACCTCGGAGCCTTCGGAGCGGCCGATCCAGGCCTCCTGCATGCGTTTGGTGGAGTCGGGCCAGTCGAGGGCTTTGAGGCCGTCGAGGAGGCGGTCGGCGTAGGCGGTGATGCGGAGGACCCATTGGCGGAGGGGGCGGCGTTCGACGGGGTGTTTTCCGACCTCGGATTTGCCGTCAACGACCTCCTCGTTGGCGAGGACGGTGCCAAGGGCGGGGCACCACCAGACGGGTTTCTCCTCAACGTAGGCGAGGTTTTTGCGGAAGAGTTGGAGGAAGATCCATTGGGTCCAGCGGAAGTAGCGGGGGTCGGTGGTGTTGATTTCGCGGGAGAAGTCGTAGGAGACGCCGAGGGCGGAGAGCTGGCGTTTGAAGTTGGAGAC
>JAISTY010000077.1 GCA_031272375.1 Opitutaceae bacterium
TCAGCGCGGGAGGCTTCTCGGTGGCGGGTTCGGTGGCGGTTGACTGCGGGGCGGCTGTCGAAGCGGCGGGACGGACGATGAACACGTTGCCTGTCGCGGCGGCAGGTTGTCTGGTGGAAGCTTGCTGTGCGGCGGTTTGTGGAGCGGCGGATTGCGCGGGTTTTGCTGCCGTCGCGCTACTGTCGCTCCGTTCCCGTTTCTTCCATCCGAGCCAGTCAAGGATTTGCCTGTCCAACTCCGCCGTCGTGAGAGACGGGTCGCCCATCCACTCGCGCACCAGATTGCGGACGAAATCCAGCATCCGTCGCATCTTCGCGAGAAGCGAGGCGTCCATCTCCTCCGTTTCCCCGGCGACAACCCGCGTGAACTGGAAAGCAAACCACTCGCTCCGCACCGTGTTGCTTCATGGTGAAAGATTAGAAGACGCTCCCTCCAAGCTCCACGCTGTCAAAGCGGCACGAGTATCCCTTTCGCTCTTTCTGCCAGCGTTTCAAGAGCGACTACCCTCCCTTCAAACGATGCGTTAGCTCCTTTTTTCAAGGGCGGAGTGTAGCACTTCCTCAATTGCACATTTTTTCTTACCGAGCTGAGTTAGGATGATCGGCAGCTTGAGTTATGGTAGAAACGCAAGTTGTTGCTCTATCAGTGGTTGAGATTTGGTGGCTCCCCGGGGACTCGAACCCCGAACCAATTGATTAAGAGTCAACTGCTCTACCATTGAGCTAGGAAGCCGTGGGATTGGAGGAGGGAAAAAGTTTTGGCGGGCGGGGAGTGTCAACGCCGAAAACGCGGTTTTTCAAATTCGGGGCGCGTTCGCGTTCACGGGGCGTTCGGGGGCGCCGGTTCCGTTGCCGGGGACAAGGGGCTGGCGGGGTTGATTTTCAGCCAGGCGAGCGTGGCGACGAGCGACATGACGGCGATGGGGATCAGCGGGGCGTTGTAGGAGCCGGACGCGACAACAATGTAGCCGAACAAGACCGTCGTGAGGAAGGAGCCGGCTTGCGCGGCCATGTTCATCGCCCCGGTGACGACGCCCGCGTTTTTTTGTCCGATATCAAGGCAGACCGCCCAGGCGACCGGCAGGGCGAAGTCCGAGAATCCATAGGCAAGGGCGAGGAAAAGAATCGTCGGCAGCTTGGCCTGCGTGAAAATGGTCAGCGTTAGAAAGACCGTTGCCGCGCCCAGCCCGCCGACGCCGACAAGTCGCCGCCCCCATTTCAAGCCGGTGCGCCTGACCAGAAAATCCGAGGTGATGCCGCCGAGCAGGTTGGCGCCCGCGCCGAACACAAAGGGAAGCCACGAGAACATCACCAGCTCCCGGGGCGTGAACCCGCGCCCGTTGACGAGAAAGATGTGGAGCCAGGTCAGGTAAAAAAAAACGCACCAGGCGTTGGCGTGATACATGAGCATGACCCACCAGATGTTCGCCTTTGAGAAAATCTGTTTCCATGGAGTTTTGCGGTGGTCGCTCATGATGGGCATGGGATTGATTTTCTCCAGCTCGGCCCGTGTGACGCCCCGTTTCTCCGCGGGATGGTCGCGGAAGAAAAACCACCAGGCGAGCGTCCACAGGAGCCCGGCCGCGCCGAAGACATAAAAGACCGCGCGCCAGCCCAGCCATTGCTGGAGGGGAATGACCAGCACCGGCGACAGCGCCCCGCCCAGCCGGCTCGCCATCCAGACAAAGCTCTGCGCCCGCGCCCGTTCGTGGATCGGAAACCAGCGGGCGATGGCCGCGGAGAAATTCGGGAACGCCCCCGCCTCGCCCGCGCCGAACAGGAATCGGACGATCAGCAGTTGGCGGAAGCCTTGCGCGAGGCCGGTGAGAACGGTGAACGCGGACCACCACGCGACGATGCGCGTGAGTATTTTGCGCGGACCGTATTTGTCGCCCAGCGCGCCGCCGGGGATTTCGAAAATCCCGTAGGCGATGACAAAGGCGCCGAGCACCCAGCCCCATTGCTCCAGGGAAATCCCCAGCTCCTCCTGGATGTTTTTTCCCGAAACGGAAATGCACACGCGGTCGAGATACGTGATCATCGAGCCGAGGAAGAGCAGCGCGAGGACGCGGAAACGTTGGGGAATGGGGCGGTTCATCGGGAGAGGTGGGCGGTCGCGTCGCCTTTGGAAAAACCAAGAACTTCCGCGTGGGGCAGGTAAGGGTAATCCCCGCGGACGGTGTGCGCGAGCGCGGCGGCGGCGGTCGCGTAATCGAGGGCGTCTTGCGCGGACAAGTTGCCGTCGCCAAGCGCGCGGAGCAGGGCGCCGGCGAAGGCGTCGCCGGTGCCGACGCGATCCACGATGCCCGTGACGCGGTGGGGCGACAAGCCGCCGCCGGACGCGCGCGGGGAGAGGACGCAGGCGTCCGTCTCGCGGGAATAAAGCAGGGCGCCGAAGGTATTTTCGTCGGACGACAGGGTTTGGCGGAGCGTGATGGCGACGCGACGGAGTTGCGGATGTTCGGCGGCAAGCTGCCGCGCGAGCTCCCCGCAACGCGCGGGGCCGGCGGCGGGTTGTTTTTCCAACAGCATCGCGAGGTCGTAGGGGTTGCCGATGAGCGTTTCGACGAAGGGGAGGTTTTGGAGGTGCGTGTCGCGGGCGAGGCGTTCGGGGGAGCGCGAGGCGTCCCAGTTCCAGAGTTTGCGCCGGTGGTTGATGTCGCAGGAGGTGGAGAGGCCCGCCTCTCGCGCGGCGCGCAGGGCGTGCAGGGTGAGCGCGGCGCTGCTGGCCGAAAGCGCGGGCGAGATGCCGGAGGTGTGGAAACGCGTTTTGTCCCTGAAAATCTCCGTCCACGGATACGCGGCGGCGGGGGTTTCGGCGAAGACGCTGCCGTCGCGGTCATAGACAACCTGTCCGCCGCGCGGTCCGGCGCCGTGTTCGAGGTAGAAGATGCCCATGCGCCCGTTTCCGCGGAGCAGCACGCGGCTCGTGTCCACGCCGGCGGCGCGGATTTCGGCGAGGCAGGAGCGGGCGACGGGGTTGTCGGGCAGCGCGGTGAGGAAGGTCGCGTTGCCGCCGAGCTGGGCGATGGTGACGGCGACGTTGGCCTCCGCGCCGGCGAAGGTGGCGATGAGGGAGCCGGGCAAGGCCTGTGTCAGGCGCAGACCGAACGGCGGACTCATGCGGAGCAGGATTTCGCCGAGGCAAAGGATGTTGTTCATAAAATCATCCCCTTGCGGCAGTCGCGGCGACAGCGAGGCCGCGAAGGAAGCGATCAAATTCGAGGGGGATCATGGAGAAGCATGGGTAAGGTGGCATGGAAAACATGTTTCTTTCTGGAAACGAACGGGGGCCCAGACCTCCGCTTCAAGCTTCAAGAAGCTCCGGAGGACGGAATGTTCGGTTTTTCATATTTCCCGGCTTGCTTTGTCCTATTTTACGGAGGCGGGCGGAAAGGGCGGCGCGGGCGGGGAAATGCGTTTTCCGCTCTTGCGGGCGCCTCCCGCGAAAGGTGTGCTCCGGCTCCGACAACTCCGTTTCCCCGAAATGCCCGACAGCCGGTTTCACACACTTTCCAATCTCCGCGCCATGATGGAGGGCTTCGGCGCGAGCCATGCCGCGCGCCGCGCCGGCGAGTCCGGCTCAATGGGGGAGTTGCGCGCCGTCCTCGAGGAACTTGTGGGGGCGGTCCGCCGCCGCGACTCGCGCGGCTACCGCGAGGCCGACACAAAATTGCACGAGGCGATCATGCGCATGGCGGACGTCCCCGGACTGCCGGGCGCGTGGAAGGCGGTGTGGGACGAGATTGTCGTGTTCTACCGGCAACGGCACGACTTGAGCGTGACGGACTGGAGGATCTGCGTCACCGAGCACGAATACCTTGTGGAGGTGATCGGTCTGGGCGACTCCGCCGCGGCCGAGGAAGCCGCGCGCAACCATGCCGAGGCGACCTACGCGCGCGTCATGTCCGCGCGGCACAAGGACGGGGCGGACGGGAGCGCGTCCGCGGGCACGTCGCTGCACCTTGCGGAGATTCACATGGCCTCGCACCTGCAGCATCCGCTGCGGCTTGGCTACATCGCGTCGAAGGTCGCCTTCACGAGCGCGGGCAACCTGTCGCGGTTGTTCCGGCGGCGGCATGGCGCGGGGTTCAAGGCGCATTTGCAAAGGTTGCGGATGGAGAAGGCGGCGGAGCTGCTCGCCGGCACGCGGCTGCCGGTGGCGACGGTGGCGCGTCGAGTGGGCTACCTCGACGGCTCCCTGTTCGCGCGCCACTTCGCGCGCCACCACGGCCTTCGTCCCCGGGACTGGCGGACGGCGAAAAAGGCGGAAGGGTGAAAACAGTTCCCGCCGGTCACATGCGGGAGTTTTTTTCAAATTCCGGGCGTGTTCGCGTTCACAGGGCGGCGGGGAGGTCGGCGGCGCGGAGGCAGGAGAGGAGGCGACCGTCGGCGTCGGGGGCGAGTTGCGGGATTCGGGCGCGGCAGGGTTCGGCGGCGAAGGGGCAGCGGGGGTGGAAGGGGCAGCCGGCGGGCGGGTTGAGGGGCGAGGGAGGGTCGCCGGGGAGCAGGATGCGGGGGGTGTTGCCGCCGATCGTGGGGATGGCGCTGACAAGCGCGCGCGTGTAGGGGTGGCGGGGGTGTCCGATGATGGCGTCGGCGGGGCCAGTCTCGACGATTTTGCCGAGATACATGACGGCGATTTTCCGGGAGATGTGCTTCACGACGGAGAGGTCGTGCGAGATGAAGATCAGGGCGAGGCCGCGTTGGGCGACGAGGTCGGCGAAGAGGTTGATGAGCTGGGCCTGGATGGAGACGTCGAGGGCGGAGACGGGTTCGTCGGCGATGAGGATGCGGGGTTCGAGGGCGAGTGCGCGGGCGATGGCGACGCGCTGGCGTTGTCCGCCGGAGAACTCGTGCGGGTATTTTTTGACGTGGCGCGGGGAGAGGCCGACGCGGGCGAGGAGTTCGCCGACGCGCGCGGGGATTTTTTCCCTGGGGACGACGCGGTGGACGGCGAGGGGCTCGGCGAGGGTGTCGAAGACGGTGTGGCGTGGGTTGAGGGAGGCGTAGGGGTCCTGAAAGACCATTTGCATGGCGCGGGGGTGGCGGTCGGGGGCGAGGGGGTTGCCGTCGAGCAGGATTTCGCCGGCGGTTTGCGGGGTGAGGCGCATGAGGGTGCGGGCGAGGGTGGATTTGCCGCAGCCGGATTCGCCGACGATGCCAAGGACCTCGCCGGCGTGGAGGTCGAGGCTGACGCCGTCGAGGGCGCGGACGACGGCGGTTTGCCGCTGGAGGAGGAAGCCCTTGCGGACGGGGAAGTGCGTTTTGAGGCCGCGGACTTGGAGGATGGGCTGTGGCACGGGAGCGGAGGCGTTGAGAGTGAAAAAAAAAAGGGGCGGCGCGGTCATATTTCGCCGGCGTGGGCGCGGAGGCAGGCGTGGGCGCGGGCGTCGTCGCCGACAACCTGCCGCAGAGGTGCGGGCGCGACGCGGCAGTGTTCGCGGGCGTGCTCGCAGCGCGGGGCGAAGGGGCAGCCGGGGATTTCGCGGGAGAGGTCGGGCGGGGAGCCGGGGATGGTGTGGAGCGGGCGGCCCTTGGGCTGGAGCGCGGGGATGGAGCGTTGGAGGGCGCGGGTGTAGGGGTGCAGGGGATTTTGAAAGAGCGAGCGGGTCGGCGCGGTTTCGAGGACGCGCCCGGCATACATGACGAGGGTGCGGTCGCAGAGGCGCGAGATGACGCCGAGGTCGTGCGTGATGAAGAGGACGGCCATGCGGCGCTCCGCCTGGAGTTGCCGGATGAGTTCGAGGATTTGCGCCTGGACGGTGACGTCGAGGGCGGTGGTGGGTTCGTCGGCGACGAGGAGTTCGGGGTTGGTGATGAGGGCCATCGCGATCATGACGCGCTGCCGCATGCCGCCGGAGAACTCGTGGGGGTGGGCGTTGAGGCGGCGGGCGGCGTCGTTGATGCCAACGGCGCGGAGCATGGCGACGGCGCGGTCGCGCGCGTCGGCGGCGGAGATTTTTTCGTGGATGCGCAGGGGTTCCGCGAGCTGGGCGCCGATGGTGAGGTGGGGGTTGAGGGAGGTCATCGGGTCCTGGAAAATCATCGCGATCCGGCGACCGCGGATGGAGCGGAGCTGTTTTTGGGGGCAGCGGAGGAGGTCAACGCCGCCGAGCAGCGCGGAGCCGGACTCGACGCGGGCGGGCGGCGCGGGCAGGAGGCGGAGGAGGGAAAGGCAGGTGACGGTTTTGCCGGAACCGGACTCGCCGACGATGCCGAGGGTTTCGCCGGGGTTGAGGTGGAAGCCGACGCCGTTGACGGCGCGATAGACGCCGGCGCGGGTGTGGAAGTGGACGCGGAGATCCTCGACGGAGAGGAGCGGCATGGGCGGCACCTCAAACGCGGGCGAGGAGTTTGCCTTTAAGGGAGGCCTTTTGCATGAAGCCCGTGAGGGTCTCGGCGAGCTGTCCGTTTTTGAAGAGGAGCATCGTCGGGATGGCGCGGATGCCGAATTGGGCGGCGAGGGCCTGGTTTTCGGGTTCGTCAACGTTGACCTTTGCGAAGGCGATTTGCCCGGCCAGCTCCGGGGCGAGCTGCTCGAGGACGGCGCCGAGGGCCTTGCAGGGGCCGCACCAGGGCGCCCAGAAGTCAACGAGGACGGGCGTCGTGGCGGAGGCGATGAACGCGGGGAACGCGGCGGCGGTGAGTTGGGTGATGTTTTCGGAGGACATGGCGGTTGGTTTTGCTCGGATTGGAGGAGAAAAGGGGAGGGCGGCGGGTTGTCAGGAGGAGGCCTTGTGGATGATTTCGGCCAGCTCGCGGGGGTCGAGGGTTTCGAGTTTTTTGTGGCGGCGGCGGATTTCGTCGAGGGTGCGGAGGGTGGTCTCGGTCATGCGTTCGTGGGTTTGCTCGGAGCCGCCGACGAGGAGGAAACGTTCGCCACGGGTGACGCGTTTGTGGCCGTCGGTGTTGTCGAGGCCGAGGCCGAGAAGTCCCGTGATTTTGGGAGGGCCGGGGCGTCCGCGGTGGTTGTCCGGTGCTTCAAACATGGCGGCAACGCTGGGAAGGTTCGGGCGGCGGGCAAGCGTTGAGGCAATGAATATTAAGCGCGTTCCATTTATGCGGAGGGCGGGGCGGGGTCGTGGGGAGTGCGGTTGCCGAGGAGGATGTTTTGGAGTTCGGCGAGGAAAACGTAGGCGAGGAGAACGCGGGAGAGGGCGGGGTCTTTCGGCAGCTTGTCGGTGGCTTGGAGCACTCTTTCGTCAAGGGCTTCGGGATGGGTGGCGCGGAGGCGGAGACGCATGGCGGCACAGGCGCGGAGGACGGGGTCGCTGTTTTCCGGCGTGATTTGGATGGTGCCTTTGGAGAGGAATTTGTCGTTGGTGAAAAGGGCGAAGAACTTGCCGCAGTCATCGGTTTGGGCGGCCAGGAGTTCGTCGCGCCAGAAGTCGCCGAGATCCTTGGCGGGGGCGCGGAGGATGTCCTGGGGCAGGGCGGGTTCGGTTTTGAGTTCGCCGGCGACGTTGAGGAGCAAGTCGAGGAGGGGTGTGACGGCGGAGACGGATAATGTTATCTCAATAATTTTCATCGGGTTCAATAATCGCGCTCAAATGCCATTGCTGGAGGGCGAAGGCGGTGTTTTCGGCGCCCTCGCGACTGCCGTGCCAGACGGTTGAGCGACCGGAGTTATGGACTTCGAGCATGTGGCGGCGGGCGGTTTCCTCGTTGAAGCCGAGGGTTTTGCGGAAGACCATGACAACGTAATCCATGAGGTTGACGGGGTCGTCGAGGACGACGACGCGCCAGGATTGGGCGGGTTCGAGGGTGGCGACGGTTCCGGAGTCGGGAGTGGCGAAGGGGTTGGCTGGCATGGGAGTTGGAGGGTTATCCGCGGATTGCGCTGATTTTCGCTGACTTACAAAAGGCGAAGTGATTAACCGCAAGGAACGCAAAGAACCCAGAAAAAGCGGGGGATTTTTAACCGCTGGATTTTGACTTGATGGCCTCGGCGAGGGCAGTGGCGGCGGAGGGGAGGGGGATTTTGGCGGTTTCTTTCCGGGAGCGCCATTTGAGTTCGATGACGCCCTCCTTGATGCCGCGTCCGCCGACGGTGACGCGGAGGGGGATGCCGATGAGGTCGGCGTCCTTGAATTTGACGCCGGGGCGTTCGTCGCGGTCGTCGAGGAGGACGTCGGCGCCGGCTTTTTCGGCGGCGTCGGCGAGGTTTTGGGCGAGGGCGGCGGCTTGTCCGTCCTTGGGGTCGAGGAGGGTGACGAGGACTTGGAAGGGGGCGCAGTTCCAGGGCCAGATGATGCCGTCGGCGTCGTGGGATTGCTCAATGACGGCCTGGACGGTGCGGCTGACGCCGATGCCGTAGCAGCCCATGACGGCGGGGCGGGTTTGTTTTTGGGCGTCGGTGTAGTGGGCGCCGAATTTTTCGGAGTATTTGGTGCCAAGCTTGAAGATGTGGCCGACCTCGATGCCGCGGCGGAGTTGGAGGGGGCGTCCGGATTTGGGGCAGGGTTCGCCGGGGCGGACGCGGCGGAAGTCGCCGAAACGCGTGATGGCGAGATCCCTGTTGACGTTGACGTTGCGCAGGTGGAAGCCGTCACGGTTGGCGCCGGTGACGCCGTTGCCGATGAGCCGGACGGCGTTGTCGGCGAAGACGCCGGCGAGGGCGCCGCTGTTTTTCAGGGTGCCGCGGACGGCGCCGAGGCTGCCGGGTTTGGCGCCCATGACGGGTTCGATTTCGGCGGGCGTGGCGGGGCGGAAGAGGGAGAAGCCGAGCGCGCCGAGCTTGGCCTCCTCGAGTTCGTCGCAGCCGCGCAAAATCACGACGAAAGGTTTGCCGTCGCCGACATACACGAGGGTTTTGAACTGCCGGTCGGCGGGGATGTTGAAGGGAGCCGCCTCGAGCTGGGCGATGGTGACGACGCCGGGGGTCGGCAGCTCGGCGATTTCACCGTCGGGGGCGGGGTCGGCGAAGCCGTCGGGGACGAGCGCGCTGGTGGCTTTCTCGCGGTTGGCGGCGTAGCCGGCGTCGCTGTAGATGACGTCGTCGTCGCCGACCTCGGCGGGGACCATGAACTCGTGGGAGTAGCTGCCGCCCATGACGCCGGTGTCGGCCTCGACCGCGATGGTCTGGACGCCGAGGCGGGCGAAGAATTTTTCGTAGGCGGCCTTCATTGAGAAATAGGTTTTGAGGGCGCCGTCGTCGTCGGCGTCGAAGGAGTAGGCGTCCATCATGACGAACTCGCGGGCGCGCATGAGGCCGTAGCGGGGGCGGATCTCGTTCCTGAATTTGACGCCGATCTGGTAGAAGTTTTTCGGGAGGTCGCGGTGGCTTGTGATTTCGGCGGCGGCGAGCGGGGTGATGATTTCCTCGTGGGTGGGGCCGAGGACGAACTCGGGGTCGCGGGGCGGTCTGGCGGCGGCGCCGGCGGAGTCGGCGCGGAACATGATTTCGCGGGCGGCGTTCCAGCGGGGGCCTTTTTCCCAGAGGGCGGCGGGCTGG
>JAISTY010000085.1 GCA_031272375.1 Opitutaceae bacterium
GCAACGCGATCGCCGGGGGCTTTACCGCGCCGCCCTGCGGAAACTGTGGGAGGCCGGCGTCCTCTACCCGCGCCGGCGCTCGCGCAGGGACGTCGCCGCCGCCGCGGGCGCGCCCCACGGCGAGGACGGCGCCGGCGAGCCGGTTTTCCCAGCGAAATGGCGCTGGGCGGGCGGGCGTCCGCCGCCGCCGGAGGCGGTTCGCGACTGCAACTGGCGCTTCCGCGTCCCGGACGGCGAGACGGTGGGGTTTGTTGACGGCAACCTCGGTCCCCGGAGCGGTGTGGCGGGCGCGGACTTCGGCGACTTCGTCGTCTGGCGGCGCGACAACCTGCCGGGCTACCAGCTGGCGTGCGCGGCGGACGACGCGGCCCTCGGCGTCACCGAGGTGGTGCGCGGGGCGGATCTGGTGACGTCCACCTTCCGCCAGTTATTGCTGTTGCGGGCGCTTGGGGCGCGGGCGCCGGCGTATTTCCACTGCGAATTGGTGCGGGACACGGCGGGGCGGCGGCTGGCAAAGCGGGCGGACGCGTTGTCGTTGCGTGAATTGCGGCGGCGCGGAGTCCCGGCGGAGGCCGTCCGCGGACTATGCGGGGAAGGGGCGGGCGCCCCGCCGGAAAATTTAACGGAATTATTTGGGATGTTATGTTGACTTGCGGGGGGACTCATGCGTTTTTGCGGCCTCATTTCCATCATGCGGTCGGAACAGGTGTTCGGCGCTTCTCGCTTTTTGAGGAAACCCGCGCGACTTGTTGGAGCGCATGGCTATCACATCCAATAACGTGCCTGTTATGAAAACCAAAACAAACTCCATGATACGACTCGCCGCGGGCCTTGCCGCCTTGTTCCCGGCGGGATTTCTTGCCGCCGCCCCCGCGCAGCAGCAATACCCGACATTCGCCGTTCCGGCCGGGCAGACGCCCACGAAGGAGGAGCTGGCCGCCCGCGCGGAACAAAGGGCGCAAAACGCGAAAGATGGCGTCATTGATCAGGGCTATCCCGCATTCACGCCCGCCGGGCAGTCCTCCGCGGCGGTGACCACCACCTCCACGAGCACGACCTCCACGAGCGCGAAGAGTGCCACGGCCGCCGCGGCTCCCGCGAAGACCACGGCCTCCGCCGCCGCCGCGCCCGCCAAAACCACCACGACCACCACAACCACGACGACGACAACGACAACCAAAACGACCGCCGCCGCCGCGACGACCGCCGCCGTCGCGTCGAAGTCGTCCAATTCCGCCGCCAACGCCTTCCTGTCCAATCGCTACGACGTTGAGAAAACCCTCGTCACCGACGCCGAGGTGACCGGCAACGAATACGTCTATCGCATCACCGTGCGTGCCAACGACGACATCACCAATGTCGTTGTCCGCGAGAGCCTCCCGCAGGATCTCACCTACGTGCGCTCCACGCCCGCCGCCCGCGTCGAAGGCGGCAAATACGTCTGGAGCTGGGACTCCCTGAAAAAGGGCGAGTCGCAAACCGTTGACGTTGTCGTTATTCCGCAAGTGGATGGTCAATACCTGACCAGCACGAAGGTCTGCATTGATCCGACCATCGTCCTCCCCCTCAAGTCCGGCTCGCCCAAGCTGGAAGTCACCAAGGACGGCCCCGCGACCGCCGAACCCGGCCACAACATCAACTACGCCGTCACGGTCAAAAACACCGGCACCGCCAACGCCACCGACGTTGTGCTGACCGACAACCTGCCGGCGGGCATCACCGCCGCCAACGGCTCGCAGACCGTCGCCATCCAGATCGGCACGCTCAAGCCCGGCGAGCAGAAGGGCGTCACCGTCCCCGCCAAGGTCGTCGCCGAGGGCACCTACGTGAACACCGCCGTCGCCAAGTCCGCCAACGGCGCCGTGGGTCAGGCCCAGTCGCCCGCCCTCCTCGTCCAGCTCTCCAAGGTTGACCTGAAGAAGAGCGGCCCCGGCACCGAGTTCATCTTCCGCAGCCCGTCCTACACGATCACCGTCTCCAACACCGGCAAGACCGTCCTGCGCGACGTCGTTGTCACCGACAAGGTTCCCGCCGGAACCAAGTTCGTCAGCGCCAGCGACGGCGGCCAACTCAAGGGCTCCAACGTCGTCTGGAACCTCCCCGCCCTGCAACCCGGCGAGAAGACCACCGTCAGCGTCTCCCTCACCAGCAGCCTCCCCGGCTCCACCGTCAACGAGGCCACCGTCACCACCGCCAACGGCGTCAGCGCCACCGACAAGGTTGCCACCGTCTGGGAAGGCGCCCCCGGCGTGCTGACCGAGCTGACGGATGACAACGACCCGATCGGCGTCGGCGGCACCACGACCTACACCCTCCGCGTGAAGAACCAGGGCACCTACCGCGCGGTCAACGCGCAGATCAAGCTGATCCTCTCCGAGGAACTCGCGGTCGAGGCCGTCTCCTCGCAGCAAAACACGGTCAGCGGCAACACCGTCACCTTCCCCGAGGTGGTGCTCAAGCCGCAGGCCGACGTCGTGATCAAGGTCAAGGCGAAGGCCGTGAAGGCCGGCGTTGCCAACGCCCGGCTCGAGCTTGAGTCCTCCTTCCTCCCGCGCCCTGTCGTGAAAGAGGAGTCCACCTTCATCTACTAATCCGGTCATAGACCGTGGTTTTCCCAAGCGGGCCGATGGAACCCCCATCGGCCCGCTTTTTTTTCAAAATTAAATTCGCCATGCCCTCCGGCATCCCCCAACTTGCGCCCGCTTTATGAAACCATTGCTCGCCTCGTTCATCGCCCTCGCCGCGCTCGCCGCCGGTCTCCAGGCGCAATCCAAAGTGAAATCCGTCACCTCCGCGGACAACGCGCCGGCGGTGAACCTCGGTTTTGACGCGAAAAAAGTCGCCGCCGGCCTCTCCTTCGCCGTCTCCGGAGACGTGACGACCAAATACGTTTTCCGCGGCGTCGAGCGGCAGCACCTCTCCCTCCAGCCCGCCGTCCTCGTCCGCCACACGGCCGGTCTCTACGCCAGCGCCTTCGCGAACCTCCCCTGGGCGCACATCAGCGAGACCGAATACGACGTCAACCTCGGCTACTCCAAGTCCTTCGGGCGCCTCAACCTCGACGGCGGCGCCGTCGCCTACTTTGTCAGCGACATTCCGGGGCGCGACTGGTCGCAGGAGTTTTACCTCGGCGCCTCCTACTACTTCCCCTGCAAAATCGGCGTCCGCTACTACGCCTATTACGACACCCGCGTCGAATCCCTCACCCACGAGCTGGCCCTCGGCTACGCCATCCCCCTGAACCCCGCCTGGTCCAACGTCCCCGCCTCCATCCAAATCAGCTTCTACATCGGCCACTCGGACGCCCGCGACTTCAGCCCCGACGCCGCCGGCGGTCACATCCGCCAGTCCAACGCCTACTACGGCGCCTCCGTCAGCCTCCCCATCCGTCTGACAAACAAGCTCTCCGCCGAGATCGGCGTCCGCTACGGGCAGACCCGCAACTACTTCGAGCAAGGCGCGCAGGACGCCAATTTCTGGGGCTTCGCCTCCATCGGCTACGATTTCTGACGCCGGCGGATTAAGTTGTTGTCCTTCCCTCCCACGCGCCCCTTTTTTCGGGGCGCATTTTTTTTGCGCAACCCGTCTCGTCATGCCCAAGCACAAGAAACGAATTTCCCTCCCTCTTCTTCTCCTCCTCCTGCTCCTGTTGTTCTTCCTCGGCGCGGCCCTGTATTTCATCCTTTCCCAGCCGGCTCCGGCGAACCGCGCCGCGCCCGCGCCCCGTCCGGTGGTTCTCAACGCCCCCGCCCCCGCCATCAACGCCCCCGCCGCCC
>JAISTY010000097.1 GCA_031272375.1 Opitutaceae bacterium
AAAGACGGCTGTTCGGGCGCATTGTTTTTCGGGGGCCTTTTCCCCTAAAAAGACCCCGATGAAACCCGCCGCACGCCTCGCCGTTTGCTCCTGGTCGCTCGAACCCGCGAACCCCGACGACCTCCTTGCCAGACTCTCCGCCACCGGCATCGCCCGCGTCTCGCTCGACCTGACGCCCCTCATTGAAAATCCGGAAACCTGGGGCGCCGCCCCCGCGCTCCTCGCCCGCGCCGGCGTCGCCATCGTCTCCGGCATGGTGCGCTGCGCCGGCGAGGATTACACAACCCTCGAAAGCATCCGGCGCACCGGCGGTGTCGCGCCCGACGCCACCTGGCCCGCCAACCGCGAAAACTTCCGCGCCGCCGCCGACCTCGCCGCCGGCCTCGGCATCCCGCTCGTCACCCTCCACGCCGGCTTCCTCCCCGAAAAAAAGGACGACCCGGCCTTCCCCGTGATGCGCTCGCGGCTCCGCGAAACGGCGGACCTCTTCGCGCGGCAGGGCGTCCGCGTCGGCCTGGAAACCGGTCAGGAGACCGCCGCCGACCTCGCCGCCTTCCTCCGCGACCTCGCGCATCCGGGCGTCGGCGTGAATTTCGACCCGGCGAACATGATCCTTTACGGCAAGGGCGACCCCGTCGCCGCGGTGGGGACGCTCGCGCCCTGGCTGGCGCAAACGCACATCAAGGACGCCCGCCCCGCCGCCGTCCCCGGACAATGGGGCGAGGAGGTTCCCGCCGGCGAAGGCGCCGTCAACTGGCCCGCCTTCCTCGCCGCCCTCGCCACGGCGGGCTTCGCCGGCGACCTCGCCATCGAGCGCGAGGCCGGGACGCGACGCGCCGCCGACATTGCAACCGCCCGCGACCTTGTGACACGACTTCTCCCATGACCTCAACCAGCACAAACGCCAACTCCGGCGCCGCCGGACAAGCCGCCGCGCGGACGCCCCGCGGCATCTTCGCCTCCCTCGCGGGAATGTTCTTCCTGCAGCTCTTCGTCTGGGGCGCGTGGTATGTCACCATCCCGCTCTGGCTCGGCAAAACCGCGCTGCCGGAGACCTTCGCCAAATGGGTCGCCGACGCGCTGCCGTTCACCGCCGCGCTGCCCGCCTGGCTCGCCGCCGCCGCGACCAACCTCTACACCTGGGTCTATACCGTCTGCCCGCTCTCGGCGATCCTCTCGCCGCTCTTCCTCGGCATGATCGCCGACCGCTTCTTCGCGCCGCACAAGGTCTTCGCCGCCCTGCACCTCGCGGGCGCGGTCTTCGCCGGCGCCGCCCTCTGGCTCGTCGCCGCCCACCCCGGCGCGGAGCCGCCCGCCTGGCTGCCCGCCGCCTTCGTCGTCCTCCTCCTCGGTCACGCCCTCTGCTACATGCCGACCCTCGCGCTCGCCAACACCATCGCCTTCCAGCACGTCCGCCGCCTCGAGACGGAATTCCCCGTCATCCGCGTTTTCGGAACCTTCGGCTGGATCGCCGCCTGCCTCGTCGTCGGACTGCCGGCCCTCGGCGGCGGCTTCACCCCGGCGCAACTCGGCGTCACCGGCGCGGCCGCGGCCCTCCTCGGCGCGGGTGCCTTTTTCCTCCCCAAAACCGTCCCGCCCCTGAAGGGCAAAAAGACCTCCCTGAAGGAGACGCTCGGCCTGGAGGCGGTGGCGTTGTTGAAGGACAAAAACTTCGCCGTCTTCATGCTTTGCTCGCTGCTCATAACGGTCTCGCTGGCGGGCTACTTCTCCAGCGCGGCGGAATTCGTGAACCACGCCGGCTTCGAAAACCCCGCCGCTGTGATGACCCTCGGACAGGTCTCCGAGGTCTTCTTCATGCTGGCGATGCCCCTCTTCTTCGCCCGCCTCGGCATCAAGAAAATGCTCTTCCTGAGCATGGCCGCTTGGCTCCTCCGCTACGGCGTCTTCGCGACCGCCGCCGACGGCCCCGTCCGCTGGCTCGTCGTCGCCGGCCTGCTGATGCACGGCATCTGCTACGACTTCTTCTTCGTCGCCGGCTTCATCTACGTTGACCGCGCCGCGCAACGCGTCCGCGCCCAGGCCCAGGCCTTCTTCGTCCTCGTGACACAGGGCGTCGGCATGATCGTCGGCATGCACCTCATGGGCGCCATCAAGACCGCCTGCATGACAACGGTGACAACGCCGCTGCCCGGCGGCGGCGCGGTGGCGCGGTCGTCGCTGGACTGGGCGGGCGTCTGGCTGCCGCTGGCGGCGATGGCGCTCGTGGCGACGCTGCTCTTCGCCCTGCTCTTCCGGGAAACGAAAAAATCCGGCGCGTGAGGCCGTTTCCCCTCACGGCTTCGCCGGCTTCTTCGGGGGCGGCGGGGGCGGAAGCAGGCGTTGCAGCTCCTCCTCCCAGCGCGCGGCGCGGTCCGGCTCGCCGGCGGCTTTCGCGGCGGCGATGCCCTCGCGCAAAAAGGGGACGCGCTGCGCCTCCGGCAGGCCGGCGCTGAAGAGGATTTTTTTCCAAAGCAGCAGGGCGTCGCCTTTCTTTTCCAGCGCGACAAGCCGCCGCGCGGCGATGGCGGCGAGCGGCGCGGTCGCCGCGTCGAACGAGAGGCGGGACAAAACAGGCGCGAGCGCCTCAAGCTCGCCGACGGTGTCGGTGGCGTCCCGCTGGAGTTTTGCGAGGGCGAGGGCGACGTGGAGGGTCGGGGCGCGCTTCTGCTCGGCGAGGCCGAGCCAGATGGCCTGGTTGCGTTCCCCGTCGAGGTCGAGTTGCGCCATGCGGCGGAGGACGAGGCGGCAGATCGGAAGA
>JAISTY010000080.1 GCA_031272375.1 Opitutaceae bacterium
TCCTTCTCGATGTGTTTGCGGTATTCGTCGAGGGTGGTGGCGCCGATGCAGTGGAGCTCGCCGCGGGCGAGCATGGGTTTCAGCAGGTTGCCGGCGTCCATGGCGCCGTCGGTCTTGCCGGCGCCGACGATGGTGTGGAGTTCGTCAATGAAGAGGATGACGCGACCGTCGGACTGGCGGATTTCGTTGAGGACGGCCTTGAGGCGCTCCTCGAACTCGCCGCGGTATTTGGCGCCGGCGACGAGGGCGCCCATGTCGAGGGAGAAGACGGTTTTGTCGCGGAGACCCTCGGGGACGTCGCCGCGGAGGATGCGTTGGGCGAGGCCCTCGACGATGGCGGTTTTGCCGACGCCGGGTTCGCCGATGAGGACGGGGTTGTTTTTTGTTTTTCGAGAGAGGATGCGGATGGCGCGGCGGATTTCGCCGTCGCGGCCGATGACGGGGACCATTTTTCCGCGGCGGGCCTGTTCGACGAGGTCGAGGCCGTATTTTTTGAGGGCGTTGTAGGTGGCCTCGGGGTTGTCGGTGGTGACGCGCTGGGCGCCGCGGAGGTCGCGGAGGGCGGCGAGGGTTTTGTCGCGGGAGATGCCGAAGGAGTTGAGGAGTTTTTTGAGGGCGTCGGGGCTGGCGGTCTCGATGAGGGCGAGGAGGAGGTGCTCGGTGGAGACGAACTCGTCGCCGAGGGCCCTGGCCTCGTCGGAGGCCTTCGCGAGGACGGAGTTGAGGGCCTGGGTGACGTAGAGTTTGGAGGTGTCAACGGAGCCGGTGACGGAGGGCAGCCTGTCGAGTTCGCGGCGGAGGGCGAGGAGGACGGCGGAGGCGGGGATGCCGAGTTTTTCGAGGACGGAGGGGACGATGCCGTTTTCCTGGGAGAGGAGGGCGGCGAGGAGGTGGAGGGTGTCGGTTTCGTTGTGGTGCGACTGGCGGGCGAGGGTTTGGGCGCCGGTGATCGCCTGAAGGGACATTTGGGTGAATTTTTCGGTGTTCATATTGGCGGATGTTGAAGCAGGAAGCGTGCCAGCGCGCCGCCTTGGGAGGCGGGACGGAATGGCGCGGGGGAGGCGGGACGGAATGGCGCGGGGGCGCGGCGGCTTGTCGCGGGTCAGGGGCCGCCCTCGGCGGCGAGCATCGTGGCGATGAAGGCCTCCGGCGTCTCCGCCGTGAGGAGGGCCTCGCGGGTGGCGGCCTCCTTGAGGATTTTGCAAAGCGCGCTGACGACCCGCAGGTATTCGCCGGGCTTGGACTTTGGGGTGCCGAGGACGAAGAGGAGTTTCACGATCTGGTTGCCGTTCTCGAAGAGGACGCCGTCGTTGACGCGTCCGACGGCCATGACGATGTCGGTGACGTGCTCGGTGCGGGCGTGGGGGAGGGCGATTCCGTTGCCGAGGCAGGTGGTGTCGAGGCGCTCGCGGGCGAGCAGCTCCTTGTAGAAGCCCTGGAAGTTGGCGACGCCCGGATGCCCGTTGAGCAGTTGCGCGACCTCGTTGATCGCGGACGTGCGCCGCGAGCCTTTCACGTCGAGTGAAATCCGCGAGGGGTCCAGTAGCTGGGAGAGTTTTTTTGGCATGGCGGGACGGTTCCGAGGGGAGCGGGCGCGAAGGTCACCCGCCCGAAAAAACAATGGCAAGCGCGGAGTGCCCGCCGGCGGCGCGGGGCGGCGGGCGTCCGGGCGGGCGTGAAAAAAATCCCGCCGGGAGCCGGTGGCGGCGCGGGGTGGCGCGCGGGCCGCTCACTTCATCAGGTAGGGGAGCAGCGAGACCATGAACTCGCTGGTGGACTGCTGCATGGCCGCGGTGGTGGCGGTGAGCTTCGAGTTGAGGGAGGGGTTGGCGGCGACGTATTCCGCGGCGAGCTGCTGCAGGGTTTTGCTGTCGGAAATCTTGGTGTCCTTGAAGATGGTCGCGAGTTCGCCGACGTGATCCTCGAAGCCCTTCGCGAAGGCGGCATACTTTGTTTTGACGTCCGCGGGGAGGCCGGAGGTGTCGAGGTTTTTCAGCTGGGAGACGGTGGACTTCAGCTGGGTGAAGGTCTGGTTGTCGCCGCTTTTCTCGAAGACGCCCTGGAACTGTTCGAGGAACTTCTGGATGGCGGCCTTGTCGGCGGCGGTCGCGGAGACGGAGGCGGAGGAGGCGGTGGCGTTGGCGATGGCCTGGCCGGTTGACTCGAAGACGCTGTCAACGGCCTTGTCGGCGGCCTCGTTGGTCTTGTCCGAGACCTTCTTTTCGGCGCGGTCGGCGACGCGATCGACGACGCTTTTGGTGAGCTTGTCCAGGAAACCGGCTTGGGAGACGTTGCCGCAGCAAACGACGGCGAATGTGAGGAGCGCTATTTGGGAATAAGTTTTCATGGCGGCGCGAAGTCAGGGGGCGGGACGGGCGGGTGGCAACGCCAAACGCGCGGCAAACAATTGCCCGGCAAGCGTTGTTGCCATGACGCCGCCGCCGCGAATCCTCCGCCGCATGGCTGACTTGAGAAAAACGGACTCCTTCGGGGAACTCGCCGCGCTCTTCGCGGAGCGCGTCGCGGTGCTCGACGGCGCGACGGGCTCGCTGCTGCAGCGGCACAACCTTTCCGAGGCGGATTTCCGCGGCGGGCGTTTCGCCGCCCACCCGCGCGACCTGCGCGGCAACAACGACGTCCTCAACCTCACCCGCCCCGAAATCGTCGAGGGCGTCCACGCCGCGTATTTCGAGGCCGGGGCCGACATGGTGGAGACCAACACCTTCAACTCGACGTCCGTCTCGCAGGCCGACTACGGGCTGGAGGGAATTGTGGCGGAGCTGAACACGGCCGGGGCGGCGTGCGCCTTGCGGGCGGCCCGCGCGGCGGAGCGGCGCGACGGGCGGCGGCGGTTTGTCGCCGGCTCGATTGGCCCCCTGAACCGCACCCTTTCGCTCTCGCCCGACGTGAACCGCCCCGAGTTCCGCGCCGTGACCTGGGAGCAGGTCGCCGGAGCCTACGCGGAGCAGATGCGCGCCCTCGTCACGGCGGGCGTGGACGCCCTGCTCATCGAGACGGTTTTCGACACGCTGAACGCCAAGGCCGCCCTCTTCGCGTCCGAAACCGTCTTCGGCGAGCTTGGGCGGCGCGTTCCGGTGATGGTGAGCGCGACCATCGCGGACGCCTCCGGGCGGCTTCTGTCGGGGCAGACATTGGAGGCCTTTTACAACAGCGTCCGTCCCGCGGAGCCGTTCAGCGTGGGCCTCAACTGCTCCCTCGGCGGGGCGGCGATGCGGCCCTTCGTGGAGGAGCTGTCGCGGCTGGCGGAATGCTTCGTCACCTGCCACCCGAACGCCGGCCTTCCGAACGCGCTCGGCGCCTACGAGGAGACGCCGGAACAGATGGCGGCGGTGCTGGGCGGCTTCGCGAGGGAGGGCTGGCTCAACATGGCCGGCGGCTGCTGCGGCTCGACGCCGGCGCACATCCGCGCCATCGCGGAGGCGGTGCGCGGCGCGGCGCCGCGCCGGGCGCCGGGGCGCCGAAGGGGGCTGCTGTTGAGCGGGCTGGAGCCGTTGAACGTGACGGACGCGTGACGCGCCGCCTCAAGCGGCGCCGCCCCGCCGCGCGCGGAACTCGCTCGGCGTCATGCCCGTCCGCCTGCGGAAAACCGTCGCGAAATACTGGCTCGAGGAAAATCCGAGGGCGTGCGCGATGTCGGTGACGCCCCTGTCCGTCTCCAGCAGCGCGCGGCGCGCCTCCCCGATGCGCAGGCTTTGGACGTATTCGTGCGGCGTGTAGCCCGTCTCCAGTTTGAAGCGGCTTCGCAGCGCCGTCGCGCTCCGCCCGAAGGAGCGCGAGAGCCGGTCCACGCGCAGCTCCTGCTCGCGGTAGTTGGCGTCGAGCCATTCCTTCGCGCGGCGCACCTGCCAGGTGAGGGGCGCCGGCGCCCGCCGCGCCCGGTCGCGCGCCTCGCCGTCCCGCAGGATCGTCACAAGCAGGGCGTGCAGCAGGGAGCGGGCCATCAGCTCCGTCTCCGGCGAGCGCGGGGCGCGGTGCTCCTCGTGCAGGCGCTGAAAGAACTCGCCCGCGCGCGGGGACGCCTGGAAGGTGCGCGGGCGCAGCGCGGCGAAGCGTCCGGCGAGATCCGCCGTCTGCGCGGGCGACAGCGACGGCAGGGCGGCGCCCGGCTCCGGCAGGCGGAGGCGGAGCCAGTAATGCTCGCAGGGCTGTATCGCCCCGCCGTCGCCTCCGTGCAGCTCCCCCGGTTTCACGATGAAGACGCAGCCCGTGCCGAAGTCGTGCGCCTCGTCCCCGACCCACCAGCGCAGGTGGCCGCGTTTCATGTAATGGATTTCGAGGGCGCCGGGGTGCCTGTCGGCGCGGAGGCTGTTGTTCAGCGTCTCGCGGAAGCGCAGCCAGCCGAAGATTTCCAGCTCGCGCAGCAGCCGCGAGGCGCCCTCGAAGGTCTCTCGGCTGAAGGCGCCCGTGCCGCCCGACCGGAGCCAGGGATCCGTCGGCGGCGGCTTGTCCGCCGCGCCCGCGCCCGCGTTTCTCGTGGGGGTGTTCGCGCTGCTCATGGCGCGCTGAAAAACCGCCGCGTCCCTCTCCGCGTCAACCCCCAAAACCGCCGCCGCGCGGCCGCCGCGCGTTTCTTTCTGTGCAAAACCGGGAAAATCGGCGTCATGTGCGGGGATGGGCGCCGAAGGCGCCCCACTCCCTTCCACCCGTGAAAATTCCAAAGGCCACCTCCCTCGCCGACCTCGTCAACAGCCACCAAGGCACCGATTCCCATCCCGCCTTCTCGACCGGCAACACGCTCCCGCTTGTCACCCGGCCCCACGGCATGACCGCGTGGATCGCCCAGACGGGCGAGGGGCGCTGGTGCCACGACTTCCGCGCCCCGAAAATCCAGGGTTTCCGCGCCACCCGCCAGCCCTCCCCGTGGATCGCCGACTACGGCCAGTTCCTCCTCGCCCCGACCACTGGCGACAAGCCGCCGCGCTCCCTCGCCGACACCGAGTCCTTCCACCGCCGCGAAAACACCATCGCCAGACCCCACCACTACCGCGCCCGCCTCGACCGTTGGGGCATCGTCGCCGAAATGACCGCCACCGAACGCTGCGCGCATTTCCAGTTCACCATCGAGGAGGGCGAAAACACCTGGCTCTACGTCAAAGTCGCCCAGGGCACGGAACTCCGCCTTGACCGCGAAACCAACCAGATCCTCGGCGTCTCCACCGCCAACCAGGGCGGCGTCGCGGAAAACTTTGGCTCCTACTTCGTCATCGCGCCGGGCGCGCCCGTCCTCGAAGCCATCGCGTTGAAGGCGCCCGTTGACAGCCCCGACGCGCCCGACAACGGCAAGCCCCTCGCCGCCGCGCTCGCGTTGAGGCTCCAAAAGCCCGCCGGCAAAAAACTCGTTGTCGCCGCCGCCACCTCGCTCATCTCGCACGCGCAGGCGCGCCTCAACCTCGGACGGGAGATCGGCAAAAACACCTTCGCCCAAACCCTCGCGAAATCCCGCGCCGCCTGGAACCGCCGCCTCGCCTGCGTCCAAATCGAGGCCACCGAGGCGCAGAAACGCCTCTTCTACTCCTGCCTCCACCGCTGCTTCATCTTCCCGCGCCCCATCCACGAATACGACGCCGCCGGCAAACAGGTGCACTGGTCGCCCTTCACCGGCAAAATCCACCCCGGCCCGCTCTACACCGACTCCGGCTTCTGGGACATTTACCGCACCCTCCTG
>JAISTY010000220.1 GCA_031272375.1 Opitutaceae bacterium
GGGGGGGGGGGGGCGGCACATGCGGCCGGGGGGGGGGGGGGGGGGGGTGCTGGGGTTGCTCGCGGGGTGCATGGGCGGGGAACGGTCGCGGCTGCTGGACCTGGGCTTCGTGCCGGGGAGCCGGATCTCGCACGAATTGGACAGCCCGCTGCGCGGACCCTCGGCGTTCCGCGTGCGGGGGAGTTTGGTGGCGTTGCGGAAGGGGCAGGCGGCGCAGGTGCTGGTCGCGCCGGAAACACCGGGGGAGGGCGCGCGATGAGTCCGGCGGAACGCTGCGCGGCGTGCCCGGCGGCGCCGGTCGGGGGCGTCGAAAAATTGGGCGTGGATGTCGCGGGCTGGGACTTTGTCGTGGCGCTCGCGGGCAACCCGAACGTCGGCAAGAGCACGGTTTTCAACCGGCTGACGGGGCTGCGGCAGCACACGGGGAACTGGCCGGGGAAGACGATCGCGCGGGCGGAGGGGGGCTTCGCGTATCAGGGGAGGAAATACAAATTGGTGGATCTGCCGGGGACGTATTCGCTGCGGTCGGCGTCGCCGGACGAGACGGTCGCGCGGGAGTTCATCCTGTTCGGGAGGCCGGACGTCACGCTGCTGGTCGCGGACGCGTCGTGCCTGGAGCGCAACCTGAACCTTGTCCTGCAGGTGCTGCAGATCACGGGGCGGGCGGTGCTGTGCCTGAACCTGATGGACGAGGCGGAGGCGAACGGGGTGGAGGTGGACGCGCGGAAGTTGTCGCGGGAGCTGGGGATTCCGGTGGTGCCGTGCGCGGCGCGGTCGGGGCGCGGGCTGGATTTGCTGCTGGCGGAATTGAGGGCGGTGGCGACGGGGGCGTGGCCGGGGAAGGCGCACCGGTTGCGGTTGGACGTGCCGGGGCTGGAGGCGGCGCGGGAGCGTGTGGAGGGGCTGCTGGAGGCGGCGTTTCCGGGGCTGGCGAACGCGGAATGGGTGGCATTGCGGCTGCTGGAGGGCGACAGGGCGGTGGCGGAGCTGGTCGAGGACGGCGGCATCGGCCGGGTGATCGGGGGGCGCGAAACGGCGCCGCGCGAAAACGCGGGGGACGCGGAGGCCGGGCGGCGGATCGTGGGGGTGGCGCGCGAGCTGCGGTGGGGGCTGCCGAGGAATTTCAACGACCGCCTGACGGAGGCGATTTACGCGGAGTCGGGGCGCATCGCGGCGGGCGCGGTTTTCCGCCGGGGGAACTCGCGGCGGCTGGAATGGCAGCGGCGGGCGGACCGCATCCTGACAAGCCCGCTGACGGGTTTTCCGGTGATGGGGGCGTTGTTCGCGCTGGTGCTGTGGGTGACGATCGAAGGGGCGAATTATCCGAGCCGGTTCCTGACGTGGGCGCTGCTGGACGAGCTGTATCCCCTGCTGCGCGAGGGGGCGTTCGCGGCGCTGTGGCCGTGGCTGGCGGGGCTGCTGGTTGACGGAATCTACCTGGCGACGGCGTGGGTGGTGAGCGTGATGCTGCCGCCGATGATGGTGTTTTTCCCCGCGTTCACGCTGCTCGAGGACCTGGGGTATCTGCCGCGGGTGGCGTTCAACCTGGACCGGATTTTCCAGAAGGCGGGGGCGCACGGAAAGCAGGCATTGACGATGGCGATGGGCTACGGGTGCAACGCGGCGGGGGTCGTCGCCGCGCGGGTGATTGACTCGCCGAGGGAGCGGCTGATCGCGGTCGTGACGAACAATTTCGCAATCTGCAACGGGCGCTGGCCCACGCAGATATTGATGGCGACGATCTTCCTCGGCGCGCTGGCGCCGGGCGGCTGGGCGGGCGCGGTGGCGACGGGCGCGGTCTTCGCGGTGGCGGCGCTGGGGTTCGGGCTGACGCTGGCGTGCTCGTGGCTGCTGGGCCGGACGCTGCTGCGCGGGGAGGCGTCGGTGTTCAGCCTGGAGCTGCCGCCCTACCGCCCGCCGAACGTGGCGCGGACGCTTTACACGTCGCTGGTGGACCGGACGCTGTTCGTGCTGATGCGGGCGGTGGTGTTTGCGGCGCCGGCGGGGGCGTTGATCTGGCTGGTGTCGCACGTGCCGCTCGGCGGGGAGAGTCTGGCGGCGTGGTTCGTCAACGCGGTGGATCCGGCGGCGGCGTGGTTCGGGCTGAACGGGGTCGTCCTGCTGGCCTACGTGATCGCGGTTCCCGCCAACGAAATCGTCATCCCGACGGTGCTGATGCTGACGACGGTGATGCTGGCGGGCGGCGGGCCGGCGGGGAGCGGCGCGGGGACGCTGTTCGACGCGGACGGGGCGGCGGTGCGCGAGCTGCTGGTCCGCGCGGGGTGGACGGTGAAAACGGCGGTGTGCCTGATGCTGTTCAGCCTGTGCCACAACCCGTGCAGCACGACGCTGTGGACGATTTACAAGGAGACGCGCTCGGCGAAGTGGACGGCGGTGTCGGCGCTGCTGCCGCTGGCGGCGGGTTTCGCGCTGTGCGCGCTGGTGGCGGCGGCGTGGCGGATGTTCGGGTGAGGGCACTTCGGGCTTTCAATCGCGGGGGCGGTTCCGCAGGGTGCGCGCATGAGGAAACTTTTCGCGGCGGTGCTGTTGTTGTTGTTCGCGGGCGTCCGTCCGTCGGCGGGACAAGCCGCCGCGGAGGGGGAGGCGCGGACGCTGGATCCTCTTGTCGTGAAGGCGGAGGCGGAGGCGGGGACGGCGGCTCCGGGCGCGGGGGTGGAGGCGGTCGTGGACGCGCGCGCGCTTGCCGGCCTTGGCGCGGGGGACATCGCGTCGGCGTTGCGGCTGGTTCCGGGCGTCACCTTCTCGCGTTTCAACCGCGTCGGTTCCTACGGCGGGGACGGCGGCGGGGCGGTGTTCGCGCGCGGTCTCGGGGCGAGCCGTCCGGGGGGCGAGCTGACGGCGTTGTGCGACGGGGCGCCGCGGTTCAACGCCGTTTTCGGGCATCCATTGCCGGACATCCTGCCGACGGACGCGGCGGGGGCCGTGCGCGTGTTCAAGGGCGTCTCGCCGCTGGATTTCGGCAACGCCTTCGCCGCCGTTGAAATTGTTCCGGCGGACGCGGGCGCGGAGGGTTTTTCCGCGACGCTGGCGGGCGGCGGCGACGGGACGCTCGTGGAGCGCGCGGAGGTGACGGCGCGCGAGGGCGGTCTCGGCGTCCGGGCGGGGCAGGGGTTGCGGCGCTCCGACGGGCACCGCGCGAACAGCGGCGGACGGACGGCGGACGCGTTTGTCCGCCTCTCGTGGCGGTTGGGCGGGGTCTGGCGGCTTTCGTTCTTCGGCGACCGCACGCAAAACCGCGCGGAGGATCCGGGTGTGGCGGGGCAGCCGTTCCACCAGGGCAATTACCGGACGGAGGACTGGTTCGCGACGCTGACGCTGGAAAACCGCGGCGGGCGCGCGCGCGGCTTCGCGAAGCTGTATCTCAACGACGGGCGCGCGGCGTGGCTTGACCAGGGGATGCGCGGGTCGGGCGCGGTTCCGGCGGCGACGGCGGCGGACACGACGACGATGGACTGGCGGCTGTGGGGGCTGCGGGCGCGGGAGGCGATCGCGTTGGGGGAGGGCGGCGTCCTGACGGCGGGGGCGGACGTTGACACGCAGGAGGGCGCGGCGGTTTTCACGACCTACGGGGCTGGCGAAAGGCGTTTCGGGCGGGAGGTGTTCCGGCTGCTCTCGCCCTACGCGGGGCTGCGGCAGGCGTTCGCGGGCGGGGCGGGCTGGCGGGCGGAGGCGGAGGCGGGGGCGCGTTTTTACACGCACAACATTTTTGGCGCGGAATGGTCGCCGTTTGCGAAGGTGACGGCGGTGTTCCGCGGGCTGGAGGCGGGCCTCTCGCGGGCGCGCGGCGTGGCGTATCCGGGGATGAACGTGGCGGTGTTCTCGTCGGGCATCCTCATCCCGACGCTTTCCAACGCGGGGTGGCGCGGGCTGGACGCGGAGACGCTCACGCACACCGAGCTTTCGCTGGCGCGGCGGTTCGGGGGGCGGCTGCGGGTGGAGGCGGCGGTTTTCCGGGACGATGGGCGCGACCGCTATATCATGGTCGCGGAGCGTCCCGGACCGCCGACGCGGTTCGAGAACATTGGCGCGTGGCGGAACCGCGGCGCGGAGCTGGCGGCGGCGTGGCGGGCGCCCGGCGGTCTGGAGGTGTTCGCGGGCGGGGCGTGGCTGGAAAGCTCGGTGGCGGGGCTGCCCTACGCGCCGGAGTGGTCGGCCTGCGGCGGCTTGTCGTGGGAGGCCGGCGGCGGGCTGCGGGTGTCGGCGGATTTCTCCTGGCGCGACACGATGTTCGCGGACACGCGGACGCGGACGGCGGCGGACGCGGCGGGGAACCCGCGGGTCGGCGCGGCGTTTTTGGTGAACGCGCGGGTGTCGCTGGCCCTCGGGCGGGCGGCGGGGAGGGGATGGCGCGGGGAGCTGTTCGCGTCGGTGGAGAACCTGACGGATCGCACCTACGAATATCGCCCCGGTTATCCGATGCCGGGGATCGGGTGGCTGGCCGGGGCGCGGATGGGGTGGTGAGGGTGGCTCACGTTTCCGCGCGGCGGGCGGCGACAAGGCGCCGCGTCTCCGCCGCGCGCTCCCGCGTTATCGGATACAGGCGCACGATGAGAACGGCCGCGACCACCACGGCGATCTGAACGGCTATCAGCATCACGCGCATCCGCTCCAGAACCGGCGCGGAGGGCGGGGCGGAGGCGTCCGCGTAGCCGGCGAGCTTGGGCAGGAGGCCGCTGGCCACGAGGGTCGCGACGCCGGTGACGCGCCCGACGAGGCTGTTGACGGCGGCGTAGGCGCCCTCGCGGCGCAGGCCGGTGCGCAGCTCGTCCTCGTCGCAGATGTCGGGCATCATGGCGCCGAAAATCATGGCGGCGCAGGGCATGCCGACGGCGTCAATCGTCCATGTGAGGACGACGAGCCAGGGGTTTTCGGGGCGGAGGGTGAAGGGGAGGAGGGCGAGGCCGCAGAGGAGGACGCCGAGGCCGGCGAGGGCGGCGGCGCGCTTGCCGTGTCTGCGGGAGATCCAGAGGCCGAGCGGGATGGCGGCGAGGCTGGAGAGGACGGTGAGGGTGCCGCCAAGCCCGGCGATTTGGCCGGCGAGATCCTTGTCGCCCCGGCAGGCGAAGAGGATGTGGACGTAGCTGCCGAGCACGCCGACGACGCCGGTGCCGAAGGCGAGCAGCTGCTGGGCGCCGAGAATCATCACGAAGGGGCGGTTGCGCGCAATGGAGGCGGCGGCGCGGAGCGGGGACGCGCGCCGGGGGGCGGGCGGGAGGCGCGCGCGCTCCCTGCAACGCGCGACCAGAAGGAGGCCGGCGCCCGCGACGACGGCGGCGCCGATGAGCGCGAGAACCCGCGCGCCGTTGATTTCGCCGCCCCACAGCGGGCGCTGGCAGAACCAGTAAAACCACGCGGCGGCGAAGGTGCCCGCCGTGCCGACGAGGTTTTTCCAGGCGAAGACGCGTGTGCGCTCGTCGTAGTCGGGGGTCAGCTCCATGCCCAGCGCGCCGTAGGGGACGGCGAAGAGGGAGCGGCAGACGGCGAGCAGGGCGCCGAGGCCGGCGACCCACGCGAAGAGGGCGGCGCCGGAAGCGTCTTTCGGGCACCACCAGACGAGGGGCATGACGGCGGCGCCGGCGAGGGCGCCGAGCGCGAGGAAGGGTTTGCGGCGCCCCCGTCGCGAACGGCAGCGGTCGGAGACGGCGCCGACGAGCGGGTCGGCGAGCGTCGCGACGATTTGGGGCAGCGCCAGGGCGACGCCCAGCAGGAAGGGATCCATGCCGAAGCCGAGCGTGAAGACGGGCACGGCCAGCGCGCCGAGGACGTTGGCCATGAAAAAATCGCACAGGCCGCCGGCGCCGTAGGCGAATTTCTCGGAGGCGGACAAGGCGCCGTCGGCTTTGGTGGCGGCGGAGGCGTTCATGGGACGGATTCCACTCTGGCAGCGGCGCGGACGGAAGGCGTTTGATTGACGCGGGGGCGCGGATTCAACACGGCGGAAAACGGGCTTGCGCCGGGGCGGAAGGGACAGCGACAGTTGGGATAGTCCGGCATGGCTCGGAGCCGGCGGACTTTCCCAAAAACAGCAAAACCCAACCCGCGCCCCGCGCGCCCCCACCCATGAGAAAAACAACCGCATTACTGGCCGCGCTCTGCGGCCTCGCCGCCCTCCCGGCGCTCAACGCCCAGACTTCCGATCCCATCGGCCCCAAAGCCAAGGACTGGGCCGGACGCTACATGGTCCAGGTTCAGAAGGACCTGAAGCTCGACGACGGGACCGCCGGGAAAATCCGCGAGCTTTACAACAAGCGCCAGGCGGAGAAGCGGGCCTTGTTCGACGCGAGGAAAAAGGAGCTGGGGCGCGAGCTGAAGCCGGAGGAGGTCACCGCGCTGGAGAATCCGGTTCACAACAAATACAACGCCCAGATCCGAGGGCTGCTGACGCCCTCCCAGCAGGCGGTTTTCGACGCCCGCTACGGCAAAAAACTTCCCGAGTGAGGCCGGCGGGGGCGGGTGCGGGCTTGCCAAAGAGGCCGGCGGCGGCAGCTTGCCGCGCTCGTTTTGTCCAAACCCTCCCTCCCATGAAATTCCTGTTCGCCGGTGACAATGGCTCCCCCGCAACCCCGCGTTGCGACGATGAAGACGATGATGACGTGCGCGCGGACGAGTCCGTCCGCGAGGGCGCCCGCCCCGTCGCCGCGCTCGTCCAGCGGAAGTTCCTCGACCAGCGCAAAATCTTCCTCTGGGGGCCGGTGACGGACGAGTCGGCGAAGGATTTGACGGAGAAGCTGCTCTACCTTGAGGCCGTCGGGCCGGGCCGGGAGATAGTCTTCTACATGAACACGCCCGGCGGCTCCATCACCGCGGGCATGGCCGTCTATGACACGATGCGGCTGATTTCCTCGCCGGTGACGGTTGTGGTGACGGGCATGGCGGCCTCGATGGGGTCCATCCTGTTGAGCGGCGCGGCGAAAGGGCGGCGTTTCCTGTATCCGCATGCCCGCGTGCTCATCCACCAGCCCTTGATTTCGGGGCACTTCACGGGGCCGGCGGTGGACATCAACATCCAGGCGCAGGAAATGGAGAAGCTGCGTGGCGAGCTGAACGAAATCCTCGCGGCGGCGTCGGGGCAGCCGTTGGAAAAAATCAACAAGGACACCGACCGCGACTTTTACCTGACCGCGCCCGAGGCCATCGCCTACGGGCTGGCCGACGCCATCGTGGACAAGGTGTGAGCGCGGCGGCGGCTTGTCGCCCATGAGCACCCCGCCTCCGGCCCCGGCGCCCTATGTCGGACGGCTCGCGCCCTCGCCGACGGGGCTGCTGCACATCGGGCACGCGCGGACGTTCCTGGCGGCCGCCGCGCGGGCGCGGGCGGCGGGCGGCAGGTTGTTGCTGCGCAACGACGACCTCGACGCCGGACGCTGCCGCCCGGAGTTCGTCGCCGCCTTCGTCGAGGATCTGCGCTGGCTGGGCTGCGCGTGGGAGGAACCGATGGTG
>JAISTY010000224.1 GCA_031272375.1 Opitutaceae bacterium
CTGCGGGAGACGGGAGATGCGGTGGTTTTGGCCATGTTGGGAGACGGGTGGAGGAGAGGGGCGGGCGCGGCGGCGGGCAACGCGGAAAAGGGGGCGGGGCGGGGCGCGTTTCCGGCTTGGAAAGGGGCGGCGGGGCGGTGTTGTTGCGGGCGTGTTCGGGATTTTACAGCGCCACATTTTCTGGAGCGTGCTCACGGCCTGCGCGGCGGCGGCGGGGCTGCTTGTTTTCGTGCTGATGTTCGGGAACGCGCTGAAGGAGCTGCTGGGGTTCATGCTGTCGGGGCAGATGCCGTTCGGGGTTTTTCTGAAGCTGCTGCTGCTGCTGGTTCCCTACGCGGCGATGTATGCGCTGCCGGGGGGCGTGCTGACGGGCGTCCTGTTGGTGCTGGGGCGGATGTCGGCGCAGAACGAGGTGACGGCGATGCGGGCGGCGGGGCTGGGGCTGGGGTTCGTCGCGCGTCCGATCCTCGTTCTCGCGGCGCTTGGGGTGGTGGCGAGCCTCGGCGTGAACTGCCACTACATGCCGCGGGCGCGGCTGCTTTACAAACAGACGCTGCAGGACGCGGTGCGCGCGGAGCCGCTGCGGTTGATCGTGCCGAGGACCTTCGTGCGGGATTTTCCGGGCGTGGTGGTGTTTGTTGACCGGAAGAACGGGAACACGGTGGAGGACTGCTGGGTGGCGCTGCTGGACGGGCAGAGCCGCGTGAAGGCGCTGCTGCGGGCGGAGTCGGGGCGCGTGGAATACGACGCGGCGGAAAACAAGCTGGCGGCGCGGCTGTTCAACGTGACGACGGAGCTGCGCAACGAGAAGGATCCAGAGGATTTCTCTGAGCCGGGGCTGGTCTCTCGGACGGAGGAGGTGCCGCTCGACCTGCCGCTGGACAACATCCTCGGAACGCGCTCGGTGCGGCAGAAGCTCGCGTGGATGACGCTGCCGGAACTGCTCAAGGCGCGGAAGGCGGAGGAGGCGAAGTGGGCGGAGACGGGGCCGGAGCGGAGCGGGGCGTGGATGCAGGCGTCCATGACCATCCACGAGAAGATCTCGTCGGCGTTCGGGGTGCTGGCGTTCGCGGTGCTGGCGGTGCCGCTGGGGATACGGGTTTCGCGGAGGGAGACCTCGGCGAACCTGCTGGTGGCGGCGTTGCTGTGGCTGGCGTATTACCTGTGCACGATGTTCATCGGCTGGCTGGACAAGGTGCCGTCGGCGAGGCCGGATTTACTGCAATGGGCGGTGCCGGCGGCGTTTCTGGGGCTGGGGTTGTTTTTGTTCAGAGGGGTCGGGAGGGCGTAGGCGTATTCACTTACCCATCATGAGCGCGAAAAAAGGAACATCCATAGGGCGGGTTTTGGGGCGGCTGGGAACGCTGGACAGGGCGACGCTGGAAAACCTGGCGGCGCGGCTGGCGCGGGAGAGGGACTTTTTCGAGTCGGTCTTCGGCATGTTGCGCGAGGGGGTTTTGGTGACGGACGGGAGCGGGGTCGTCGGCTACGCGAACGAGGCGGCGGCGCGGTTGGTCGGTTGCGCGGGAGGAGAGCTGGAGGGGGCGCCGTTGTGGAGGCACATTCCGGCGTTGAGGGGTGTTTTCGGGGAGGAGCGCGACGCGGGCGGCGGGGAGCTTTGGACAAGGGAGATTGACGTGGACTATCCCGAGGCGCGGACGTTGCGCGCGCAGGCGGTGGCCTCCGGGGAGGGGGCGGAGCGGCGGATAGCGCTGACGCTTTCGGACGTGACGCGGGAGCGGATGAGCACGGAGCAGCGGATCGAGCGCGAGCGGTCGGCGTCGGTGCTGCTGCTGGCGGCGAGCGTGGCACACGAGTTGGGGAACCCGCTGAATTCGCTGGGCATCCATCTGCAGTTGCTGGCGAGGAAACTCGGAGCGGCGAAACTGGGGGCGCGGGAGCGGGCGCCGCTGGCGGAGGCGGTGGAAGTCTGCCGGGCGGAGGTCGGGCGGCTGGACGGGATTGTGCGGGATTTTCTGGGCGCCGTGCGTCCGGCGCCGGTGGCGCTGGCCGCGACGGATCTGACGGAGGCGCTGGGGGAGGTGCTGGGGTTCCAGGAGCTGGAGCTGTCGGCGCGGGGGATTTCGCTGGACGTCGAGCTGCCGGGCAAGCTGCCGCCGGTGGCGGGGGACAAGAACCAGCTCAAGCAGGTGATTTTCAACGTGACGAAGAACGCGATGGAGGCGATGCGCGGCGGCGGCACGCTGCGGGTGCGCGCGAAAGCGGACGACGATTTTGTGCGCCTGTTGATCGGGGATTCGGGCGCGGGCATCCGGCGGGAGGATTTCGCGCGGCTGTTCAGCCCGTTTTACACGACGAAAAAAGGCGGGAGCGGCCTCGGTCTGCTCATCGCGCAGCGGATCATGCGCGCCCACGGCGGGCAGGTGGGCATCGAGAGCAAGGAGGGCGTCGGGACGGTAGTGACGCTGCAGTTTCCCCGGAAGGACCGGCGGGTGCGGATGCTGAAGTAGCCGCGGGGCGCGCGGGGTTTTGTTTCGCGGGCAAAAACAGCATTCCCAACCGGCGCGCGTTCGCTTTTTCTGCGCGCCACGAATTTTCCACGCCCATGCCAATGACTCCGCTCGAAGAGATCCGCCATTCCTGCTCGCACATCCTCGCGACCGCGCTCCTGCGCGTCTTCCCCGACGCCAAGCTCGACATTGGTCCGCCCACGGACAGCGGTTTTTATTACGACGTGGATCTCGACCACAAGCTCACCGCCGAGGATCTCGCGCGCCTTGAGGCGGTCATGAAGAAGGTCATTGACGAGAACCAGCGGTTCGAGCGGAGCGAGGTTTCGCGCGAGGAGGCGGTCGAAATCATCAGGAAAGCCGGGCAGGAGCGCTACAAACTCGGACGGCTCGCGGACATACCCGAAGGCGAGGCGATCTCGTTTTACCGGAACGGCGAGTTCATTGACCTGTGCGCGGGGACGCACGTGCGCTACACGAAGCAAATCAAGGCGTTCAAGCTGCTCTCCATCGCCGGCGCGTATCATCGCGGCGACGAGAAGAACAAGCAGTTGCAGCGCATTTACGGGACGGCCTTCGCGACGAAGGAGGAGCTGGCGCAATACATCGAGCGCCTTGAGCAGGCGAAGCTGCGCGACCACCGGAAACTCGGGCGCGAGCTGAAATTGTTCCACATAGACGAGGACGTCGGGCAGGGGCTGATATTGTGGACGCCGCGCGGCGCGATCATCCGGCAGGAATTGCAGACGTTCATATCGGAGGAATTGCGCAAACAAGGGTATTCGCAGGTGTTCACACCGCACATCGGAAAGCTGACCCTGTATAAAACATCGGGGCATTTCCCGTATTACAAGGACGCGCAATTCCCGGCGTTCGCGGAGCCGGATCAGCTGGCGAAAATCAGCGCGGAAGGCTGCACGTGCGCGGAAATGACGGCGCGGCTGGAAGGCGTGACGGCGCAGTTCGCGAAGCAATTGAACGAGCGCGCCGGCGCGACCGTCATCGGCCCGGAGCGCGTGATGGATCCGGAGCGGTTGCTCGACGGGTTTCTGCTGAAACCGATGAACTGCCCGCACCACATAAAGCTGTTCGCGAGCCAGCCGCGCTCGTATCGCGATCTGCCCGTGAGGCTCGCGGAATTCGGGACCGTCTACCGGTGGGAGCAGTCGGGCGAGTTGAACGGCATGACGCGCGTGCGCGGCTTCACGCAGGACGACGCGCATTTGTTTTGCACGGAGGAGCAGGTCGCCGGCGAAATCCGCGGGTGCCTTGAGCTTGTGAAGACGGTTCTGACAACACTCGGAATGGCGGACTACCGCGTGCGCGTGGGACTGCGCGACCCGGATTCCAACAAATACACCGGCGACGCGGCGAACTGGGACAAGGCGGAGGCGGCCTGCCGCGACGCGGCGCGGACGCTCGGCGTTCCCTTCACGGAGGAGCCGGGCGAGGCGGCGTTTTACGGGCCGAAAATAGACTTTGTCGTGAAGGACGTGATCGGGCGCGAGTGGCAGCTGGGGACCGTGCAGGTGGATTACAACCTGCCCGTGCGCTTCGATTTGAATTACATCGGCGCGGACAACCTGCCGCACCGCCCCGTGATGGTGCACCGCGCGCCGTTCGGGAGCATGGAACGCTTCACGGGCGTGCTGATCGAGCATTTCGCCGGCAATTTCCCCCTGTGGCTCGCGCCGGAGCAAATCCGCGTCGTTCCGATCAGCGAAAAAGTGGCGGACTACGCGGAGCGACTGCTGCGGCAATTGCGCGAGGCGAATTTGCGGGCGACGCTGGACGCGCACAGCGACAAGTTGGGCGCGAAAATCCGCCGCGCGGAATTGGAGAAAGTGCCGCACGTGATTGTCATCGGCCAGAAGGAGGCGGAGGCGGAGAGCGTGAGCCTGCGCACCCGCGCGAACGGCGACGAAGGCGTCGTGAAATTCGCTGACTATCTGCAACGCGCGAAAACCGAGGTGGCGACACGGGCGCTGGCGGGGAGGAAATAGACGACGTGGAAGCAAAACCCGGACGCGATGGAAAACACGGCGATCGGGGTGTCCGCGCCCAACCCTTGATGATTTCCGGGGGCTTCCGCGCATGACACACCCTTGTCATCCATTTTTCCGCCGCGCGGGAACGGAGGGTTCCGCGTGAAGGGGTTTTGCAAAGGTTTCGCGCTGCCGGCGGCGATGGTGGCGGGGGCGTTGTCGCCGTGGGCGGCGGCGTGGAGCGGGGGGATACGCTGGCTGCTGATGGGGATTTTGCTGCTGTTTTTCATGCAACTGCGGCGGGACGCGCCGCGACCGCGCAGGGCGCACGCATGGCTTTTGCTGGCCAACATCGGCATGGGGTTCGCCGGTCTCGGTCTGGGATGGCTGACGGGGACGCGCGATGTCGCGCTGGGGCTGTTTTTCGCGGGGATCGCGCCGACGGCGACGGCCGCGCCGGTGGTGACGGCGTTTCTGCGGGGGCGCGCGGATTTCGTTGTGACGGGATTTCTCGTGACGAACGCCGGGGTGGCGCTGCTGGCGCCGTTTTTGTTCCCGGTGATTCTGGGGCACGTGACGGCGGGGGTGTTCCTGAGCATCGTGGAGAGCGCGGGCGTGACGCTTTGCGCGCCGCTGGCGGCGGCTTGTCTGCTGCGGCGTCTGCTGCCGCGGGCGGAGGCGTGGGCGGGGCGGACGGGGGCGGCGGCCTTCGGGCTGTGGGTGGCGGCGTTGTTTTTGGTGATGGCCAGCGCGGGCGACTTTTTGAGGCGGCAGGACGGGCTGCCGGCGTGGGAACTGGCGGCGCTGGCGGCGGGAAGCCTGCTGGTGTGCGCGGCGAACTTCGCCGTCGGGTTCCGGCTCGGCGGGCGGGAATTCGGGCGCGAGGGGAGCCAGACGCTCGGGCAGAAAAACACGACGCTCATGATTTACCTGGCGCTGACCCACGCGAACCCGCTGGCGGCGCTGGGGCCGGCGTTTTACGTCATCTGGCACAACACCTGGAACGCCCTGCAACTGGCGCGGGCGCGGCGGCGTTGAGCGGTGTTTCGCGTTGCGGCGGGGCGGGGCGGGGGGAAAGTCCGGGGCGCATGAGGCCCTTCCGTCTTGTCACCTTCAACATCGCCCACGGGCGCGGGCTGGCGCCGGTGCAGGGGCTGACGACACGGCGGCGCATGAAGGCGCGGCTCCTGCGCATCGCGCGGCTTTTGAAGCGGCTGGAGGCCGACGCCGTCGCGCTGCAGGAGATTGACCGGGATTCCTCGTGGAGCGGGCGCATTGACCAGGTGGAGTTTTTGAGGCGGGCGGGCGGGTTCGCGTTCGCGGAGTTCGGGGCGAACGCGCGCCGCGAGGGGCGGCTGCGGCTGGATTACGGCAACGCGGTCCTGTCGCGGCATCCGCTCCTGTTTTCGGAGAGCGTGGGGTTCGGGGCGCGGCGCGTCGGGGGGAAGGGGTTTTTGTTCGCGGAGATTGATTTTCACGGGCGGCGGTTGCCCGTGGCGAACCTCCACCTGCATTACGGGCGGCGGGCGCGGCGGTTCATGCAGCTCGACCTGTTCCTGGAATACCTTGAGGCGCGGCGGCGGGCGGCGGGCGCGGACTGGGCGGCGCAGCCGCTGGTCTGCGGCGATCTGAACAACGGGGACACCCGCGGCGACGCGACGGCGGCGTTGTTGGCGCACCTGTCGGAGGCGGGCAACGGGAGCTACACGCTGCTGCCGGCGCGGGGGCGGACGTTTCCCTCGCCGCTGCCGGCGCGGCGGCTGGATTTCGTTTTTCTGCCGCCGGGCGTGACGGGCGCGAAGGGCGCGGTTGTCAGGAGCCTGCTGTCCGATCACCGGCCGGTCGTGGTGGATTTCAACCTTCCCGCGGGCGGCTGCGGGCGGGGTCAGACATCCTGAAGCCAGAGGGAGCCGTCCGTGTTGAAGACCTGTTTGGCGGAGGCGGTGCGGACGGCGCGCCACGGGCGGTCGCATTGGAACGGCAGCCCGACGGCGCAGGGCATCGAGAGGGTTTGGGCGGCGGGGTTCCAGCCGGGCGGGAAAGGGTCGCGGTTTCCGGCGATGGCGAGGAGCCATCGGGGGATGTCGAGGAGGGATGCGAGGCGGTGGTCGGCGGCGGCGGGTTGTCCGGGGAGTTTGACGAGGAGGGGGACGCGGACGCTTTCCTCGTGGGGCCAGCCCTTGCGGAAGAGGCCGTGGGAGCCGTGCATGTCGCCGTGGACGGAGGTGAAAATAATCGCGGTGGAGGCGGCGCGGGGCGCGATGGCGTCGAGGAGCCTGCCGATGGCGCGGTCGGTGGCGGTGATGTGGGCGTGGTAGCCGGAGAGTTCGCGGCGGGCGCGCTGTTCCGTTTCGCCGCCGAGGGGGACGTTGGGCGGGAGGAGGATGTTGTCAGGCGGGACGGGACGGATGCCGGCGGCGGGGGCGTCATAGGGCGGATGCGGGGTTTCGAGGCTGGCGAGGAGGAAGAAGGGCGGTTTGCCGGGGCCGGTATTGTCCAGAAAACACGCGGCGGCCTGCCGGAGGATGACGTCGGGCTGGTAGCCGGGGAAGCGGGTCGGGACAGGGAGGCCGGTGCCGTGGAGAAAGGGGGCGTTGAGGAGGAAGCCGCTCTCGAAGCCGCGCCAGAATTGGAAGCCGCCGCGGGCGTTTTCAGGGACGGTCTGGCGGGCGTGGGTTTCGCCGACGAGGGGGGCGGCGGGGTCGCGGCGGGAGAGGTGCCATTTGCCGAGGAAGGCGGTGCGCCAACCGCGTTCGTTGAGGTCGTGGGCGATGGTGCGGCGGCTTGTCGGGAGCGGGTCGAAGTATCCGCTGACGCCGTTTTGCGGGGAGGGGACGCCGGTGAGGAGGGCGGCGCGGGCATGGGGACCGAAAGGATGCGGGGTGACGGCCTGGGTGAAGCGGCGGCTTGTCGCGGCGAGGGCGTCGAGGACAGGGGTGACGGCGTTGGGGTCGCCGGCGTGGGCGAGGGCCTGCGCGCGCAGCTGCGTTGTGAGGATGAGGAGGATGTCGGGCGGCTTGGGGGTCACGGGAGTGGCGCGGGCGGGTCAGGCGGATTGGTTGCGCGGGTGGTAGCGGTTGTGGGCGTCGAGGAGGTTGGAGGGGTTGACGGCGGTGTAGATCTGGGTGGTGGCGATGCTGCTGTGGCCGAGCATTTCCTGGATGGAGCGGAGGTCGGCGCCGCCGGCGAGGAGGTGGGTGGCGAAGCTGTGGCGGAGGAGGTGGGGTTTTACGGTCTTTGTGATGCCGGCGGCGCGGGCGTATTTTTTGATGAAGACCCAGATGGTTTTGCGGGAGATGGCGGTGCCGCGGTTGCTGATGAAGAGGTGGCTTCCGGTGTTGTCCTTTGCGAGGAGGGGGCGCGCGGCGGCGAGGTAGTCGCGGATGGCGGCGGCGGCTTTGGCGCCGAGGGGGACGATGCGTTCCTTGGAGCCTTTGCCGAAGACGCGGACGAGGCCGCCGTCGAGGTCGAGTTGCTGGATGCGGAGGGTGGCGAGTTCGGTGACGCGGAGGCCGCTGGCGTAGAGGAGTTCGAGGATGGCGCGGTCGCGGACGGCGTTGGGGGCGGCGCCGGCGGGGGCGGCGAGGAGGCGGGCGACCTCGGCGGGGTCGAGGGCGTCGGGGATGGCGCGGACGAGGCGGGGGCCCTGGAGGAGGGCGGAGAGGTCGTCGGGGCGGACGGCCTCCATGACAAGGTGCCGCGAGAACATGCGCAGGGCGGAGAGTTTGCGGGCGAGGGAGGCGACGGTGTAGTCGTCGTCGCTGAGGTTGTGGAGCCAGTCGGCGAGGTGGCCGGCGGTGGCGTCGCGCCAGTCGGAGATGTTTTTTCCGAGGAGCGCGGCGGCGGCTTGTCGGAGGTCGTTTTCGTAGGCGAGGACGGTGTGGTCGGAGCGTCCGCGTTCGAGGGCGAGGGCGGCGAGGAAGGCGTCAATGGGTTCGGCGAGGGCGGGGGGGAGGGGAGGGCGGCAGGTTGTCCCTGCGGGAAGCGGCGACAAGTTGCCGTTTTCCGGATTGGGAAGAGGCGCGGGGGCGTCGCCGGTGTTGTTATTTGGCGCAGAGGCCACAGGTGGTGACGAAGAAGTCGTTGCCCTTGTCGTCAACGAGGATGAAGGCGGGGAAGTCTTTCACCTCGATTTTCCAGACGGCCTCCATGCCGAGTTCGGGGTATTCGAGGAGTTCGACCTTGGTGATGTTCTGGCGTGCGAGGAGGGCGGCGGGGCCGCCGATGCTGCCGAGGTAGAAGCCGCCGTGTTTTTTGCAGGCGTTGGTGACGGCGGCGGAGCGGTTGCCCTTGGCGACCATGACGAGGGAGGCGCCGTTGGCCTGGAAGAGGTCCACGTAGCTGTCCATGCGTCCGGCGGTGGTGGGGCCGAAGGAGCCGCTTGGGAGGCCGGAGGGTGTTTTGGCGGGGCCGGCGTAATAGACGGGGTGGTTTTTGATGTAGTCGGGGAGGCCGAGGCCGGCGTCGAGGCGTTCCTTGAGTTTGGCGTGGGCGATGTCGCGGGCGACGATCATGGGGCCGTTGAGGAGGACGCGCGTGGTGACGGGGTGTTTGGAGAGTTCGGCGCGGATGGCGGCCATGGGTTGGTTGAGGTCAATGGAGACGGCGGGGTCGCTGTTGAGGGCGGACTGGCCGGTGGGGAGGAAGCGGGCGGGGTTGGTTTCGAGTTGTTCGAGCCAGATGCCGTCGCGGTTGATTTTGGCGCGGATGTTGCGGTCGGCGGAGCAGGAGACGCCGATGCCGACGGGGCAGCTGGCGCCGTGGCGCGGGAGGCGGACGACGCGGACGTCGAGGGCGTAATATTTGCCGCCGAACTGGGCGCCGATGCGGGTGTCGCGCGCCATTTGGAGGACGCGCCGCTCCCATTCGAGGTCGCGGAAGGCGACGCCGTGCTCGTTGCCGGAGGTGGGGAGGGCGTCGTAATATTTTGTGGAGGCGAGCTTGACGGTTTTGAGGTTGGTTTCGGCGGAGGTGCCGCCGATGACGATGGCGAGGTGGTAGGGGGGGCAGGCGGCGGTGCCGAGGGTGGTGATTTTTTCGCGGATGAATTTTTCGAGGGAGGCGGGGTTGAGGAGGGCTTTTGTCTCCTGGAAGAGGAAGGTTTTGTTGGCGGAGCCGCCGCCCTTGGCGACGAAGAGGAATTTGTATTCGGAGCCGGGGGTCGCGTAGATGTCTATCTGGGCGGGGAGGTTGGTGCCGGTGTTGACCTCCTTGAACATGTCGAGGGCGGCGGTCTGGGAGTAGCGGAGGTTTTCGGTGGTGTAGGTTTCGTAGACGCCCTTGGAGAGCCATTCGGCGTCGTTGGCGCCGGTGAGGACGTTTTCGCCCTTTTTGGCGACGATGATGGCGGTGCCGGTGTCCTGGCAGAAGGGGAGGATGCCGTGGGAGGAGACCTCGGCGTTTTGGAGCATGGTGAGGGCGACGTAGCGGTCGTTGGGGGAGGCCTCGGGGTCGTCGAGGATGGCGGCGACTTGCTGGAGGTGCTTGGGGCGGAGGAGGAAGGAGGTGTCGCGCATGGCGTTGCGCGCGAGGAAGGCGAGGGCTTCGGGGGCGACGCGGAGGAATTCGCGCCCGGAGAGGTTTTCAACGGAGACGCCGTCCTTGGAGAGGAGGCGGTATTGGGTGTCGTCGGAGGCGAGCGGGAAGGTGTCCTGGTAGTGGAATGGAGGAGGCATGGTTGGAGGAGGAGCGGTTCGGTTTTTTGGTTGAGTCAGGGGAGCGGGCGGTAGAGTTGGCGGCAAGAAAACTCTTTCCCCGCGCCCGATGACCAAACGAACACGCCTTTGCCTTTTTCTCCTGTGCGCCGCCGTCGCGCTGCCGTTGCAGCAGGGTTGCGACCGTGGGCGCGACACGCTGACGACGCTGGAGGAGGACGACCCGGATTTCCAACGCGGGCGGGACATGTTGCGGCAGGGGGAGTCGCGGAAGGCGCTGGCGGCGTTTCTGACGGTCATCCAACGGCGCGGCGACAAGGCGCCGGAGGCGCATTTGGACGCGGGAATTTTGTATCAGGAGCACAGCAAGGATCCGGTGGCGGCGATTTACCACTATAGGAAATTCCGGGAGTTGAGGCCGAATGCGCCGCAGGCGGATCTGGTGTTGCAGCGGATCGAGGCGGCGCAGCGGGAATTCGCGCGGACGCTGCCGTTGCAGCCGGCGGACGGGCAGTTTCAGCGGGCGGATTTGCTGGCGACCATCGGGCAGTTGAAGCGGGAGAACGCGCTGCTGGCGTCGCAATTGGAGGCGGCGCGGGCGGCGGCCCCGGCGCAACAGGCGCCGTCGTTGCTGGCAACGGTCGCCGCGACCGCGCCCCGTTCAACGGCTCCGGCGGCGGAGGCGGCGGCGCGGGAGCGGACGGTTCCCGGAGGGGCGGGTGCGGCGGGAACGCCGGGGCGCGTGCACGTGGTGGCGAAGGGCGACACGCTTTCGTCCATCGCGCAAAAATACTACGGGAACCGGACGCGCTACCGTGAGATTTACGATGCGAACCGCGACATCCTGCCGAACGACCACGATTTGAAAATCGGGATGGAGTTGCGGGTGCCGTGAGGGGAGGGCGGGGCAGGGGACGGCGGCGGCGGCGTTATTCCGTTTCCGGCGGCGCGTCGGCGGCTTGTCCGGCGGCGGATGGCGCGGGGGCATCCGCTTCCGGCGCGGGGGGCGCGGGGGTGGTTTCCTCGATGGGCAGCCCCATTTCGGCGTCGGCGGGCGGCGTGACGTTCGTGTGGCTCTGCAGCCAGGCGTCAATTTGCCGGGGCGTCAGAACGTCCGACGAAGGCAGCTCGACGATTGATTTGACGCCGACGTATTCCAAAAACCTTTCCGTCGTGCCGTATTGCAGGGGGCGTCCGGGCAGGTCGGCGCGGCCGGTGATGACAACGAGTTCGCGTTCCAGAAGCCGGTTGATGCCGGCCTCGGCGGAGACGCCGCGGATGGCCTCGATTTCCGAGCGTGTCACGGGTTGCCGATACGCCACGATCGCGAGCGTTTCGAGGGCGGATTGCGACAGGCGGACGGGCGGCGGCTCGTCGCGCAAAATCCGGATCCAGCGCGCGTAGCGCGGGTGCGACACGAGCCGGTAGCCGCCGGCGCCCTCGATGAGCAGAAGTTCGCCGCCGGCCTCGCGCAGCTCCGCGGCCA
Organism: Opitutaceae bacterium; assembly: GCA_031272375.1. GTDB lineage: Bacteria > Verrucomicrobiota > Verrucomicrobiia > Opitutales > Opitutaceae > JAISTY01. The sequence continues at coordinate 11,597 of JAISTY010000224.1, forward strand.
GCCCGTCCATCGCCTCGCGGATTTGCGCGGCGGTGACGAGGAGGGGGACGTCCTCGTAGAGGTCGGCGTCCGGGTTTTTTTCGGGGGGCGTGTCCGCTCCGTCAACAGGGGCGTCGGGCGCGTCGGGTTCCGGCGGGGGCGTTACGGAAGGGAGGGTGTTGGCGGCGGCCTCGGCAGCCTCCTCCCCGGCGGCGGACCGGGCGGCGGCGGCTTGTTCGTGGAAGCGGTCAAAGGCGGCTTGTATATCCTTTACGGACAGCGGATTGCTTGACGAGAAGAGGAGGGCGCGGAGGACTTTTTTCAGGTTGAAGGCCATGTTGTGAAAACGGGTCGGAGTGAAGGGCGGGGCGGCGGCTTGTTAAGGTTTTTTATCAGGCGGGCGGGTTGGATTTCGGCGGCGCGTCGCGCTGGACCTTCACGCGGCGGATGCGCTCGGCGTGGACGTCGAGCGCCGTGAGGGTGTATTCGCCGACGGTGACTTTTTCGTCGCGGCGGGGAACCTGGCCGAATTGCTGCTCGGCCCAGTGGGCGACGGTCTGCTTTGGGTTTTCCCACTCAAAGGTCCAGCCGGTTTCGGCCTGCAACTCGCGCATCGTCAGGGAGCCGCTGACGACGATGTGCTGCTCGCCGCTCTCGAAGATGGGGCCGGCCTCGATGTCGAACTCGTCGCGGATGTCGCCGACAATCTCCTCCAGCAGGTCCTCGAAGGCGACGATGCCCGCGGTGACGCCGTTGTCGTCGAGGACGATGGCGAGGTGGTTGCGCGAGGTGCGGAAGAGTTCGAGCATGGCGTGCGTGGGGGTTTTGAGGGTGAAAGTGAGGGCGGGGCGGATGAGGGGTTCCCAGGGGATTCCGGGGCCGAGGAGCTGGAGTTGCCAGAGCCATTCGCGGACGAAGAGGATGCCGACGACGTTATCAAGGCTGTCGCGGCAAACGGGGTAGCGGCTGTAGCCGGAGGTCTGGGCGACGCGCAGGTTTTCGTCGTCGGATTTGTCGAGCCAGAGGGCGGCGATTTGCTCGCGGGGGCGCATGATTTGCTGGGCCTGCAACTCGCGGAGGCGCAGGGAGCGGATCATGAGCTTGTTAATCATCGCGTCGCCGGGATGGGTGTGGCGGGCGTGTCCGAGGACGTATTCGAGTTCCTCGCGGCTGAAGGCGTGTTCGCCCTCGGAGGCGGGCGCGATGCCGGCGAGCCGGATAAGGCGATTGGCCGCGGTATTCAGGAGCCAAATCACCGGGAAGAAAACATGATAGAAAAACATCAGCGGCGCGGCGGTGAAGAGCGAGACCGTCTTGGGACGCTGAATGGCGAGGGACTTCGGCGCCAGTTCGCCGAGGATGATGTGAAGGAACGTTATAAGGATAAAAGCCGTTGTGAAAGAGATGGATGCGACGGTCGCCGGATGGGTGACGCCGAGCGCGGAAAGAAGCGGCGCGATGCGGTGGGCGACGAAAGGCTCGCCCACCCAGCCGAGGCCGAGCGACGCGAGGGTGATGCCGAGTTGGGTGGCGGACAGGGCGGCGTCCAATTTGCCCGTGGCGAGGAGGGCGAATTTCACGCGCCAGTTGCCGGCACGCGCCATCGGCTTGAGCTGGCTGGCACGGATTTTAACGAGGGCGAATTCGGCGGCGACAAAGAACCCGTTGGCCGCCACAAGGATAAGAACAACGAGGATTTCGAGAAGTGAGCCGAAAAAGGCATTCATTTGCGTTATTTGCGTTTGTGAAGTGAGAAAGGAGAAGCGGGAAAGCGGATATTCTCAACGCAGAAGAGGGAAATTTGGGAAATCCAAATCCATCACCCAAACCCCGTCGTGCGGTAAAGAGCCCCCCAGCCCCAAAAAAAAGGACACACCGCAT
>JAISTY010000038.1 GCA_031272375.1 Opitutaceae bacterium
TTTTAAGGGCGGCGTCGCGCTCCTTGACCTGGGCGGAGAGGTTGTTGAGGGCGGAGATTTTGGCGGCGAATTCCGGGGAGCCTTTTGGGAGGCGCGCCATTTCGGCGGAGGCGGCCTTCTGGTCGGCGCGAAGGGCCTCGGTTTCGCGGACGGCGGCGCGCCAGCGGGCGTCGAGGGCGATGACGGCGTCGAGGTTCACGTCCATGTGTTTTTTGGCGATGGCGGCGCGGATGGAGTCGGGGGCGTCGCGGAGGAGCTTTGGATCGAGCATGGTTGGAAAATTTCCGCGAGAGGGAGGCGGGAGAGGGGGCGGTTGGCAATGGAGGAGTGGCGCCGGGCGCGGGAAGGGAAACGCCGCCGGGCCTGTCCCTTCGCGCGTCCGTGCCGCTTCGGCCGCCGCGCTTGACTTGAAGGGAGGGGCGGCCTTCTTGCGCCTTCCAATTATCTCTCCCATGAAAAAATACATCGTTGAGTTCATCGGTTCCTTTTTCCTGGTGCTGACCGTGTGCACGGCCGGCGCCCTTGGCACGGCGGCCAGCCTGCTTGCGGTCGGCGCGGCCCTGATGGTCATGGTTTATGCCGGCGGGCATGTCTCGGGCGGCCATTACAACCCCGCCGTCACCCTTGGCGTTTATCTGCGCGGCGGCTTCAAAAAAGAGGACGTCCTTCCCTACTGGGCGGCCCAGTTCGCCGGCGCGCTGGCGGCGGTCGTGGCTGTTTGCATTCTAAAGGAGCGCAACGTCTTCGATATCACCGGCGGCGGCATCCACTGGCTCCCGGTGATTTTCGGGGACTTCCTCGGAACCTTCGCGCTGGTCTGGGTGGTGCTCAACGTCGCCACCGCCAAGGGCACCGCGGGCAATTCCTTCTACGGGCTGGCGATCGGCTTCACCGTCTTCGTGTGCGCGGTCGCTTTCGGCGGCGCCTTCAATCCGGCGGTGGCGTTCGGCCTCTTCCTCAAGGGCGCCGGCATCCAGGCCCTGATCGCCATGCTGCTCGGCGAGGTCCTCGGCGCCGCGCTGGCCGCCACTGCCTTCAAGGCCGTCAACAACGAGACCTGACGCCGGACAAGCCGCCGCGCGGTTTTGTTTGTTTTCACGGGCCGGACGCCGCGGGGCGCCCGGCCTTTTTGCCGTCCGCGCGACAAGCCGCCGCGCTCATTTCTTGAACAAATCCTTCACGCCCTTCACGGCGTCCTTCACCGCGCCCTTCACGGCTTTCGGATCCTCCTTCAACGCGTTCGCCGCGCCCTCCGTCGCCGCCTTCGCCACCTGCGTTGTCAGGTTTTTGACGATGGACATCGCCGCCTGCGCGGGCGTCACCCCGCCCTCCTTTGTCCCGATGTCCTCCAGCACGACCGACGGCACCTCAAGCGCCACGCTTTTCTCTCCGAGGATGCCGCTGGTGGACGCCTTCACCTTCACACCCGTCAGCGAGAAATGCCGTATCTCCACCTTCACCGGCTTCCCCTCGGCGGCGGGTTGTTGCGTCCCGGAGGGCTTCTCCCCGCCCGCCGGCTCCGCGCCCTTTGTGTTCTGCTCAATGTTCGCCTGCAGCGTCTTCAGATTGCTCGAGGTGACGTTCGTCTCGTAGTCCACCTCCGGCGACTCGATTTCGATTTTCTCAATGACAATGTGGTCGCCGAACAGCAGGGAGGACAGCGACACCTTCGCGTCAATTTTTCCGAGGTAAAAGGCGTTCGGCTCCTTCCAGCCCTCGGTGTTGCCGACGGCCAGGCCCTCGATGGCGCACGAGCCGCTGAAGACCGACAGGCGCACCGACTTCACCTCAACCTTCGTGCCGGTGATTTTCGGGCCGGCCGTGTTCACCGCCGTTTGGACGATGCCGCCCAAAAACGCCGAGGCCGCCAGCAGCGCGACCAGCAGCAGAACCAACAAGCCGCCGAGGATTTTTAACGTTGTCTTCATGGTGGGAAATCTCGCGCGCACCATGCCCCCTCCCGCCACCGCCGCAAGTTTGGATGTTCCCCGGAAAAATTCCCCCGCCTCCTCTCTTGCAAAACCGCCGCGCCTCCCCTCAATGCCGCGCTTTTTCAACCGCAACACCTCCAACCAACACACCATGAGCATCCCGTTCACCAAACTCACCGCCGAGGAAGCCGCCGCCCTCATCAACGACCGCGACGTCATCGGCTTCTCCGCCTTCACCTCCACCGCCGCGCCCAAAACCATCGCCAAGGCCATCGCCGCCCGCGCCTCCGCCGAGCACGCCGCCGGACGCCCCTTCCAAATCACCTCCATCACCGGCGCCTCCACAGGCCCCTCCCTCGACGGCGCACTCGTCGCCGCCGACGCCGTCTTCAAACGCACCCCCTTCCAGTCCGACCCCGTCATGCGCAAAGGCATCAACGACGGCAAAGTCCAGTTCGTTGACATGCACCTCTCCCGCCTCGCCCACGCCGTCCGCTCGGGCCACTTCGGAAAAGTAAATTGGGCAATAATAGAGGTTTGCGACATTGACCCCGACGGCTCCGTCGTCCTCACCACCTCCGGCGGCGTCACCCCCACCGTCGTCGGCGAGGCCGACAAAGTTCTCCTCGAACTCAACCGCTACCACCCCACGACCCTCCGCGGCTGCCACGACATTTTCGAGCCGGACAGCCCTCCCCACCGCAAACCCTTCAACATCCTCCGCCCCTCCGACCGCATCGGCGAACCCGTCCTCCGCATCCCCCCCGCCAAAATCGTCGGCTACGTCGAAACCAACCTCCCCGACGAGGTCGGCGGCTTCTCCGCCCCAAGCCCCCTCACCCTCAAAATCGGCAACAACGTCGCCGAATTCCTCGCCAACGAAATCAAGGTCGGCCGCATCCCCCCCTGCTTCCTCCCCATCCAATCCGGCGTCGGCGACACCGCCAACGCCGTCCTCGGCGCCATGGGCCAGCACCCCGACATCCCCACGTTTGAGATGTATTCGGAAGTCCTTCAAGACAGCGCGCTTGCATTGATGAAAACCGGCAAGATCCGCTTCGCCTCCACCGTCGCCCTCACCATCACCCCAGAATCCGCCAAGGAGGTCTATGGCAACCTCGACTACTACCGCAACCGCTTCGTCATCCGCCCCCAGGAAATCTCCAATAACCCAGAAGTCGTTCGACGCCTTGGTGTTCTGTCAATGAATACCGCGATCGAGGCCGACCTCTTCGGCAACGTCAACAGCACCCACTTCTTCGGTCGCACCCTCATGAACGGCGTCGGCGGCTCCGGCGACTTCACCCGCTCCGCCTGGATCTCCATATTCACCTGCCCATCAACACAAAAGGACGGAAAAATCTCCACAATCGTCCCCAACGTCTCCCACGTTGACCACGTCGAGCACGACGTCCACATCATCGTCACCGAGCAGGGCGTCGCCGACCTCCGCGGCAAGTCGCCGTCGGAACGCGCCCGCGAGGTCATCGAAAAATGCGCCCACCCCGACTACAAGGACCTCCTGCGCAAATACGTGGAAATCGGCAAAGGCGCCCACACGCCCAACACCCTCGACAAAATGTTCGCCCTCCACCACGCCTTCCAAACCCAGGGCGACATGCGCAAAGCCGCCCTGTAAGCCGCTCCCGGGCAACCGCGGAGGCCACGTTTTTTAATCAACCGCAAAGAACGCAAAGAACCAAAGGGAAACTGATTGGAACACAATGACGCACGATGCAGGGGTGACCAACCTGTCATCAACGCACTTCCAAAACAGAAACCTTCTCCGCGAATTTTCCAGTCACAGATCCAACAACCGAAAACGAACTACGCATATTTCCGATGCGCATGATAAAGTCCCATCCGTGAAATCCGTGTAATCCGTGAAATCCGTGTTAGGTTCGGATCCCCGTTCTTAAAAAAAATCCTTGTTCCATTCCGCGTTCTTTGCGGGAGGGTAATTTCCACGCCACTTCTCCGTGCCTTCGCGCAAGAAAGAATCTCTTATCTTTAATCTATAATCTTTAATCTATAATCTC
>JAISTY010000045.1 GCA_031272375.1 Opitutaceae bacterium
GTCGGCCGACCCAACGTCGGCAAAAGCCGCCTTTTCAACCGCCTCGTCCGGCGCCGCCTCTCCATCGTCCACGACCAGCCCGGGGTGACGCGCGACGTCATTTCCGCGGAGATGCGCGACCCCGACGCCACCCTGCTCGACACCGGCGGGCTTGGGCTTTCCGACGCGCGCACCCCCGCGGCCATCACCCGCGCCTCGGAGCGGCAGGTCGAGTTTGCCATCGCCGCCGCCGACCTCGTTCTTTTTGTGCTCGACGGGCTTCAGCCGCCGACCGCCCTCGACGTCCGCATCGCCGCGAAGCTCCGCCAGACCCGCAAGCCCACCCTCCTGCTCGTCAACAAGGCCGACTTTTCCGACGACGCCATTGACGCCTCCGAATTCCACGCCCTCGGTCTTGGCGACCCCCTTTTTGTCTCCGCCGAGCACGGGCGCAACGAGACGCCGCTCCGCGAGGCCATCGCCCGGAAACTCGACGCGCTCCGTCCGGTTTCCCCCGGCGACGCGCCCGACAACCCGCCGCCCGCCGCCAAGCCCGTCACCCTTTGCCTCGTGGGGCGCCCCAACGTTGGCAAATCCTCCCTTGGCAACCGCCTTCTCAAGTCCGACCGCCTTATTGTCTCCGACATTCCCGGCACGACGCGCGACGCCACCGCGCACGCGTTCGCCTTCAAGACCCGCGACGGGCGCAAGACGGCGTTCCGTCTGATTGACACCGCCGGCATCAAGGCCGCGGTCAAGCTCGCCTCGCCCGTCGAGTATTTCTCGCGCCTCCGCTCGCTTGAGAACATCCGCGAGACCGACGTTGTCCTCCTTGTCCTCGACGCCCTTGACGGGGTGACGACGCAGGACAAGGCGGTCGCCGGGGAGGCGGTGCGCGAGCGCAAGCCGATCGTCATCGTTGTGAACAAATGGGATTTGGTTCTGGCCAAATTCGCGCGCGGCGGGGGCATTCCCGGTTGCGGGAGCGAGCGGGAATACCGCGAGCGCTACGAGGCGGCGCTGCGGCGGCAGCTTTTCTTCACGCCCGGCGCGCCGGTGGTTTTTGTCTCCGCGCTGTCCGGGCACGAGGTTTCGCGCATGTTGAACGCCGCGGCGAAGCTCCACCGCACCCTCGACGCGAAAATCCCCACGGGCCGGCTCAACGCCGCCATCGCGCGGCTGACCGAGCGCAACCCGCCGCCGGCCGTCTCCGGGCGCCGTTTCCGCGCCTATTACGCGACGCAAACGGGCACCCGCCCGTTCCGCGTCAAAATTTTCTGCAACAACGCCGCGAAGCTCACGGAGCAATACCGCCGTTATCTCGAAGCCGGGCTGGTGGCGGAGTTCGACCTCGCCGGCTGTCCCTTTTATTTCGATCTCATCGGCAAGCCGAAGCACGCCGCGGGCGCGCCCTACACCTCCGGCAACACCCTTGCGGCCCGTCGCGCGGCGCGGGGGAAGGCGGCGGAGGAGGATTACACGGAGATCACGGAGGATTAACGGAGGGCACGGATGGGCGGAAATTACACAGAGAGCACAGAGAGGGGATGGAGATCACGGAGTTTTTTCAACCGCAAAGAACGCATGGAACTCAAAGAAGGATAATATGTTGCGGATATGTGTTTATGGTTTGGGAAACAAAATCCACCGCGTCTTGCGGTGAATAATTTCTGTTTTCAAACCTCTCCGCGCCCTCCGTCCCTCTCCGTGTTCTCTGTGCAATCAACTCACGCGGGGCGGACGGGGATGTTCAGGGCGGCGAGGCGGGTTTTGACCTGGGGGATGGTCAGGGTGCCGAAGTGGAAGAGGCTGGCGGCAAGCGCGGCGCTCGCGCCGCCGGTGGTGACGGCTTCCGCGAAGTGGTCCACCGAGCCGGCGCCGCCGCTGGCGATGACGGGGACGTTGACGGCGTCGGCGACTTGTCGGGTGAGGGCGAGGTCGTAGCCGTTTTGCGTGCCGTCGGCGTCCATGCTTGTCAGGAGGATTTCGCCGGAGCCGAGGGCGGCGGCTTGTCGCGCCCATTGGACGGCGTCGAGGGGGGTGGGGCGGCGTCCGCCGTGGGTGAAGACGGTCCAGGATTGGCCGTCGGGGTTGCGGCGGGCGTCAATGGCGGTGACGATGCACTGGGCGCCGAAGCGGTTGGAGGCCTGGGTGATGAGGGCGGGGTTTTGGATGGCGGAGGTGTTGAGGGAGACCTTGTCGGCGCCGGCCTGGAGCATTTTTTCGATGTCGTCGAGGGTGCGGAGGCCGCCGCCGACGGTGAGGGGCATGAAGCATTGGCGGGCGGTGCGGGCGACGATGTCGCGCATGATGCCGCGGCCGTCGCTGCTGGCGGTGATGTCGAGGAAGACGAGTTCGTCGGCGCCTTGTCGTTCGTAGGTTTTGGCGGATTCGACGGGGTCGCCGGCGTCGCGGAGTTGGACGAACTGGACGCCTTTGACGACGCGGCCGCCGGTGACGTCGAGGCAGGGGATGATGCGGCGTGCGAGCACGGGGATTAGCCGCGTCAGGCGGAGGCGGCGGTTGAGGTGATGTCGGGGTCGAAGTTGACGGTGAGTTTGTAGGTGTTGCCGGGGCGCATGATGAGGGGGTGGTCGCGGGCGAGGGTCTGGACGTAATGGATTTTGCCGCAGTTGGTGCGGTAGAGGGGGTCGTTGGAGACGACCTCGGTTTCGAGCCAGGTGGCCTGGAAGTCGTCCTTCATGACGGTGCAGCGGTGGCCTTCGGGGCCGAGGACGGGGGTGTTGGGGGACTGGTATTTGGAGTGGGGTGCGGCGATGACGAGGGCGTAGCGGAAGCGGTCGAGGGTGACGAGGGATTTGACGGAGTAGGCGAACTCGGCGGTGACCTTGGAGCCGGAGAAGGTCCACTGGACTTTGACGGAGCCGAGGCCGCGGAGGAGTTCCTCCTTGGTGTTGATGAGGTCGGGTTGCTCGTAGCGGAAGTAGAAGGCGTTTTTGAGGCCGAGGCCGCTGACGCAGTTTTTGCCGTAGAAGGCTGGGACGGTGACGTTGTCGCCGAAGGTGAGTTCGGGGACCATGACGGGGAGGTAGAGGTTGTTGGGCCAGTCGAAGATGCCCGGGCAGTGGGGGAAGGGGAGGTTGTCGGCGGTGGTTTTGGCGCCGGTGGAGATGAGGGGGAACTGGATGTGGAGGCCGCTGGGGGGGTCGCGGTAGAGGAAGAGGCATTGTTCCTTGCGGCTGGATTTGTCGAAGGTGATGAGGCGGGCGGTGGTGTTTTTCTGAGGGGGGACTGGGGCGAATTCGGCGGGGAGGGAGGCGACGCGTGCGAGGCGTGCCCATTGGCAGAGGTAGCGGACGGCGTCGAAGTTGGCGATGCGGGAGGTGTGGTGGGGGCTGGCGGTGCGCTCGTCGTCGCGGAGGTCGAGGAAGCCGTGTTCCTGGTCGAGGTAGTTTTGGTAGAAATAGACGAAGAGGCGGCGGAGGAGGTCGTGGTATTTGGGTTTTTGGTCCTCGGAGATCCAGCCGTCCTGGAGGGCCTGGAGGATGACGCTGATGCAGTGCATTTGGCCGTAGGCGCCGGCGGTTTTGCCGAAGGCCCAGCCGAGGCCGTCCTCGCGGACGAGGTCCGGGAGCATTTTGATGTATTTTTCGGCGTAGGTGCGGAGGGTGGGGAGTTTGCGTTCGCGGACGCCGGAGTTGGCGTGGAGCTGGAGGGCGGAGCGGATGAAGCTGAAGGCGATGAGGCCGTAGATGTTGAAGCGGCCGCCGATGCCGTCGGTGACGTCGTCGAAGAAGCCTGTGGAGGAGGTTTGGCGGATGCGGTCAACGAAGCGTTCGATGAGGCGGGAGGTTTCGTCCTTTTTTGAGAGGCTGAAGGAGAAGCGAGCGACGGCTTTGCCGATGTTGAAGGCCTGCCAGTGGTTATCGTAGTCGGAGCGGTGGAGGAGCTGTTTATCAATGCGGTCGCGGGTTTCGTCCACGAGGCGTTCCCAGACGGCGTTGCGTTCCTTTGAGGGGCCGAAGCAGAGGAGGCCGAGGGAGGCGTAGGCGAGGCCGTTTTCTGCGGCTGGCTCTGTGAACATCTGGGCGGTGATGCAGCGGGCGGCGAGGTCAACGATGTCGTGGCCGGCGAGTTCCTTTTCGCCGGAGGCGCGGTAATATTCGCCGAGGGCGAAGGCGATATGGCCCGGTTCGTCCGGGCGGGGTGTTTCGTTGCCGACGGGGAGTGCGGTGCCGTCGGGCTGGATGGAGTCTATGTTATGGGCGAGCATGGAGCGCGCCATGTCGAGGCATTGCTCGGAGAAGCTGTGCATGCTGAGTGATGGAATTGAAAGGCCGCCCGGTGCTCCGGCGGCGCCTTGTGCGGCGCGGAGGGGCGGTCAAGGGGGCGGAGGGTTTGGGGTTTGGGAACGGGAGGCAAGGGGGAAGTCGGGGATTTTTTCGGGTTTTCAGGCGCTGGCGCGCGGGACGAGGGAGACGGGGACGGTTTCGCGGCGGGCGGCGGTGAAGCGTTGTTCCTTTGGGAGTTTGATTTGTTCGAGGAGGAGGCGTGCGGCGGCGCGGCCGATGGCGGCGAAGTCCTGGCGGATGGTGGTGATGGCGGGTGTGGAGAGGCCGCAGAGGCTGAGGTCGTCGAAGCCGACGACGCGGACGTCGTCGGGGACGGAGAAGCCGCGTTTGAGGAGCTGGCGGATGCCGCGGAAGGCCTGGATGTCGTTTTTGAAGAAGATGCCGTCGGGCGGGGAGGGGAGGCTCATCCAGTGGTCCACCATGTTTTCGACGTGGTGGTTGCCGAGGTCGTCGGGGTCGTCTGGGTGTTCGCTTGGGGTGACGAGGTTGAAGTCCACAGGGAGTTTGTAGTCGCCCATGGCGCGGAGGAAGCCCTCGTAGCGGTCGTGGACGTCGCCGAGGCCCATGGAGACGCAGGCGATTCGTTTGCAGCCTTTTTTGATGAGGTGTTCGGTGGCGAGGTAGCCGCCTTTGAGGTTGTCGGCGCCGGCGAACCAGCAGGGGAAGGAGGCCGGGTGGCGGTCAATGAGGACGATGGGGAAGCCGTCCACCATGAGTTGGAGCATGGGTTTCATGGAGGCCGGGTCGAGGGAGGGGAAGAGGACCATGCCGTCGAAGCCGTCGGCGATGGCGCGGCGGACGTGTTCGATTTCGAGGTTGGGGTTTTCGTCGAAGTGGAAGATGTTGACGGTGGATTTGGAGGCGGCGAAGGCCTCCTGGACGCCGGCGGAGAGGCGGGAGGAGGACTCGTTGAGGTTGGGGAGGACGAGGGCGATGGAGAAGCGGGAGGAGTCGTTGCCGGTGACGAAGGTGCCGCGGGTGGCCTCGGTGGTGAGGATGCGGTCTTT
>JAISTY010000125.1 GCA_031272375.1 Opitutaceae bacterium
AACCTGTCCCTAACGCCCCCGCCCTCCGCCGCCCCACAGCGCGCTCTCTCAATTGTTAATTACTAATTGTTAATTACTAACATGCGGTGCTCCTCTGCAAAACGCGCTCCTCTTCATCCCTCTTCTTATCTTCTGTTAAAAAATTTCGTGCCTTCGTGTGAGGCAAAAGTCCCAAACCAATCACGGATTTGCCCGGATCTTGACGGATTTCACAGGTGGAACACTCTGATTGTTAAACACTAATGAGCACTGATTAAACACTGATCCGAACCGAAACAACCACAAAGAACGCGTGGGGCGCGGCGGTTATTTAATATCAGGGGGAATATTCAAATTCGGCGGAGACAAAGTAGTGGTCGCTGGGGAATTTGCCGTCGCGGGAGTCGCGGATGATTTCCGCGGCAACGGGTTTCAGGCGGGCGGTGTTGAAGATGAAATCAATTTTTTTGGAGGCGCGGTTTTTGGCCTTGAGCGCCTCGGCCTGGCGCGGGCCTTTCCAATTATGAAAAGTGAAACCGGGGTCGTCGGGGCCGTGGAGACTCGCGTAGCTGTCGCTCCAACCAGCGGCTTTTATGGTCTGGATGGCTTTGCTGGTGACGCCGCAATTGAAGTCGCCCGTGAGAATGGCGGGCAGACCGGATGGACGGAACCCGTTGGTGAATCGCACGATGACGGCAGCTTGTTTGTCGCGGGCGCTTTGGTTGAGGTGGTCGAGGTGCGTGTTCCAGACAACAAGTTCGCTGTTCGCGACGGTGTCGCGGAGATGCAACCAATTGACATAGCGGACGCTGCCGGAGTCGGCGAATTTGGAGCGGGGGACGTCCGGGGTGTCGGAGAGCCAGTGACCGCCAGCGGCGATTTTTTGGAAGCGTTTGGAGGAGTAGAAGATAATATTGTCGGGACGGTGGGTTTGGTCGCCGGAAGGGTTGGGGCAGGTGTAGGCGTCGTAGCCGGGGAAGGCGGCGCGGACGTAGGGGAGGTGCGGCTCGCGGCCTTCCTGGAGGCAAAGGATGTCAGCGTCCTGCGCGGCAAGGACTTCGCAACAAAGTTTGTGGCGGACGGGCCATTCGGTGCCGTTTTTGTCGGTGTCGAGGGGGAAGCGGATGTTGGCGGTGAGGACGCGCAGGTTGCCGGGCGCGAGGCGGTGGCGGGTGGTGACGGGCGCGTTATCCGGCGAGGCGGCAGCTTGTTGCGCGAGAGGCGACAGCGTTGCAAGGAACGCGGCGGCGAGGAGGGCGAGGCGTTGGAGGCGTTTTTTCATGGTGTTTGGGTGTTTGGGTTTATCCACAGATTTCGCTGATTTTCACGGATTTTTTCGGAAGAGGTTCCTTCCTCGCTTCACCGCAGGAAGGCGCCGGCGGCGCGGAGGCGGGCGCGGAGAAGTTGCGGGTCGAGGGCGGCGGGGTGGATGTCCGCGGCGGCGGAAAGGGCGGCGGCGCGTCCGGCGGCCTCGCCCAACGCCATACAGGTGGACATCACCCGCGTCGAGGCCATCGCCTCGTGTGTGAAACCGGCGCAGCGTCCGGCGACAAGGAGGTTGCCGGTGTTCAAGGGCAACAAGCTGCCGTAGGGGATGTCGTAGCAATCGGCGCACCATTCGAGGGTGCAGTCGTTGTTGTCAGGATGATGGAGGTCAACGGGATAGCTGCCGACGGCGATGGCGTCGGGGAAGCGGCGGCAGGCGAGGATGTCGTCGCGGTTGAGCATTTGGCGGCAATGGACGCGGCGGCTTTCGCGGATGCCGATGAAGGGGGCGGCGTGGGAGAAGAAGGCGTTTTGGAAGCCGGGGACGCGGGTGGTGAGGTAGGTGACGATGGGGGCGATCTGGCGGCGCGCGGCGATTTCGGCAGCGGTGAGGCTGGCGGCGTCGGCGCCGTCGGTGCCCTTGACGCGGGTCATGTTGACCCAGATTTCGCCGGGGCGGATGCCGGTGATAAGGATGGTGCGGTCGGTGGGGATTTGGAGGCCGTCGGCGCGGGCTTTTTCGATGAGGTTGCGGAGGCCGACGGTGATGAAGCGGGGGTGTTGCGCAAAGTATTCGGGCGGAATAAAATCCATTTGATACGAGGCGGGGTCGGCGGCAATGGCGTTGCGGAGTTGGGCGACGTCAACGTTGTCCATGCGGAACATGAGGGTGGGGGGCTGCATGCCGCCACGGGCGTCGCCTTTTTCGGTGGTGGCGCCGGTTGCGGGGTCGGCGCAGAGGTCGGCATCTCCCGTGCAATCAATTGTTTGCTTTGCAAGGATGGCCTCGCGGCGGCCTTTGCCGACAAAGGTGGCGCCGGCAACGTTCGCGTTTTGGACAATGGCGCCGGCGAGAGTTGTGTGGAGTTTGAGCGAAACGCCGGCCTCAAGGAGCATTTCGAGCGCGGTGGTTTTGACGGTTTCGGGGTCAACGATGGTGAGGCTGACGTGGAGCGGGCAGGCCTGGTGGGGGCTGGCGGCGCCGAGGTTGGAGAGGCGTTCGAGGAGATCGCGGGCGACGCCGCCGATGATGGGCGCGCCCTTGCGGGAAAGGAAACCGAGGATGGGGAGGCCGATGGTGAGGTTGCCACCCACATAGCCTTGTTTTTCAACGAGAACGACGCGCGCGCCCTCGCGGGCGGCGGCGACGGCGGCGGCGATGCCGGAAGGCCCGGCGCCGACAACGAGGACATCGGTTTCGGCGGCGACAGGCGTGGAGCGGGCGGGTTCAGTGATGGTTTTCATGGGAGACAGGGATTTTTCATTACACAGAAATCACAAAGAGGATGGGAGCGCGCGGAGTTTCAAGGCGTTAATTTTTAACTTCCTTTTCCTCCGGTGTTTCGACGCGGAGCATGGTCCACAGGACAAGGACGGCGATCAGATGCAGCGCGCCCATTATCATAAAGACAGCGGCGGGGACGCCGGCGTCGAATTTCTTGCCGACAAACTCGTTGAAAAGCACCGAGCCGAGGGCGCCGAAGCCCGCGGAGATGCCCAGCACGCCGGCGACGTTTTTCGCCGGGAAGGTTTCGGAAAGGATGACGGGGACGTTGAAGAGCCAGCTCAGGCAAACCGCCGCCACAACACTGAATATCGCAATGACAACAACGGGGTTGGCGATGCCCGGCGTGAGCGCGAAAACCGGCATCACCAAGGCGATGGCGGTCAGGAAGGTTTTGCGGGCGAGGATGGGTTTCATGCCGCGGCGCACCATGAAATCGGAAACGACGGCGCCCCCGATGCCGCCGAGCGCGGCGCACAAAAACGGTATCCAGCCGAAAAGCCCCACCTGGCGTTCCGTGAGGCCGAGCGCGGGCGATTTCACGTAGGTCGGAAACCAAAAGAGGCAGAAATACCAAACGGGGTCGCTGATGAAACGGATGAGGATCACGCCCCAAAGCGTCCTGGTTTTCCAAAGGCGCGACCACGCGAAGGCGGGCGTGGGGACGCCGGGCGCGCCGCCGGTGTTTTCCGCAAGGACGTCCGCGGGCGGGTTGCGATAAACCATCACCCAGAGCAGCGCGATGACAACGCCGAGGACGCCGGGAACAATGAAGGCCGCCCGCCAGTCGTAGGTTTCCTTGAGGCCGACGAGGAAGGGCGCGGCGATGACCATGCCAATCGTGCCGCCCGCGACACAGAGGGAATTGGCGGTCGCGCGGAGTTTTTTGGGAAACCATTCCGTGACCGCGCGCAGCTGGGCGGCGTAGGCCATCGGCTCGGCAAGCCCGAGGACCGCGCGGCAAAACCCGAAACTCCACACAACACGCGTGAAAGCCGCCCCGGCGCACGCAAGCGACCAGACAAGAATGCCCCCGAACATCAGGAAACGGACGCCCTCGCCGCGCCCGAAACGGTCTATCAGCCAGCCGGAAACGGGATACATCACGGCGTAGAAAAAGATGAAGACGTTGGCGACGCGCGCGTAGCCGGTGTTGGTCAGGTGGAAGAGCGCCTTGATGTCGTCCGCGAGGAAGGAGATGGTGACGCGGTCAATGTAGCCGAGCACCATGGCGCCGAAAATGATGGCGACGACGAGCCAGCGGCGGAGGTTCGGGGGGATGCGGGCGGGGGACGTTCCGGCAGGGGAAATCATGGCGCAAGGCTGCCGGGGCGGACGGCGCGGCGGAAGGTTTTTTTGTGGCAAACACACGCGCGCCCCGCAGCGTGTCGCGCGATTTTCCCATGAAAACAAAACCACGGACAAAACGCCCCGAGGACGCCAACGCCGCCCTCGCCCGCAAAAAAGGCCCCGTCTCCAAATTCATCGCCGCCAACTACCGCCACTTCAACGCGGCCGCGCTGCTCGACGCCGCCAAAGGCTACGAAACCCACCTCGCCGCCGGCGGCAAAATGCTCGTCGCCCTCGCCGGCGCCATGTCCACCGCCGAACTGGGCGTCTCCCTCGCGGAAATGATCCGCCGCGGCAAAGTCCACGCCATCGTCTGCACCGGCGCCAACCTCGAGGAGGACGTCTTCAACCTCGTCGCCCACGACCACTACGAACGCGTCCCCAACTACCGCGACTTCACCCCCGCCGACGAACAGGCCCTGCTCGACCGCCACATGAACCGCGTGACGGACACCTGTATCCCCGAAATGGAGGCGATGCGCCGCATCGAAAAGGCCGTCCTCGCGGAATGGATGGCGGCGGACAAGGCGGGCGCGCGTTATTTCCCGCAC
>JAISTY010000126.1 GCA_031272375.1 Opitutaceae bacterium
CCCCGGCGAAACCTGGTGGGACGCCTGCGCCGGCGAGGGCGGCAAATCCCTCCACCTCTCCGACCTCATGCGAAACCGCGGTCTCATCCGCGCCACCGACCGCAACCTCCGCCGCCTCGCCTCCCTCCGCGCCCGCGCCGCCCGCGCCCAGGTTTTCAACTACCGCGCCGACCCTTGGGACGGCTCCGCACGCCTCCCTTTCAAAACCCGCTTCGATGGCATCCTCGTGGACGCCCCCTGCTCCGGCGCCGGCACCTGGCGCCGCAACCCGCACGCCCGCTGGACCACCTCGCCCGACGACGTCCGCGACCTCGCCGCCGTCCAGCTCCGCCTCCTCGAAAACGTCCTCCCGCTCCTCAAACCCGGCGGCCGCCTCGTCTATTCCGTCTGCACCTTCACCCGCGCGGAAACCGACGCCGTCGCCGACGCCCTCTCCGCCGCCCGCCCCGGTCTCCAGCCGCTCCCGCTCTTCTCAACCGCCCCGCGCCTCCACCTCCACCCGGCCCTCACCGACGCCAACGCCATGTTCCTCGCCGCCTGGCGGAAAACCTGACGCGACGCGTCAGAAACCCTTTATCCTAAATAGGCTGCTGACGCTCTCGTTGTTCGTTATCCGCGTGATCGCGTCCCCCAGAATCTGCGCCACGCACAGCACCGTGATGGGCAGCCCGCGCGTCTCGATCGGCAGCGAGTTGCTCGTGATCAGCTCGTCAATCAGCCCCGACGACAGCCGCTCGTAGGCGATGTCGTTCAACTGCGCGTGGCTCACCACCGCCCGCACGCTTTTCGCCCCGCTCTCCCGCATCATCTTCGCCGCGTTGATCAACGTCCCCGCCGTCTCCGTCATGTCGTCCACAAGCAGCACGTTCCGCCCCTTCACGTCACCGACAATCCCCGCCGTCTCGACGCTCGTCGCGCTCGTCCGCTTCTTCCAGACCATGCCGAGTTCCGCCTTCAATATCCCCGCGTAGGCCGTCGCCATCTTCATCCCGCCCGCGTCCGGCGAGACGACCACCAGCCCGTCGCCGCGGTGTTTCTCAAGGTAGTCCAGAAACACCGGCGAGGCCGACAGATGATCCACCGGAATGTCGAAAAACCCCTGTATCTGCTGCGAGTGCAAATCCATCGTCAGCACCCGCGCCGCGCCCGCCGCCACCAGCAGGTTCGCCACCAATTTCGCCGTGATCGGCACCCGCGGCTGATCCTTCCGATCCTGCCTCGCGTAGCCGTAAAACGGAATCACCGCCGTGATGCGCTTGGCCGACGCCCGCCGCGCCGCGTCTATCATGATCAGCAACTCCATCAAATGGTGGTTCGTCGGCGTGCACGTCGGCTGGATGATATACACGTCCTTCCCGCGGATGTTCTCGTCAATCTTCACGAACGTCTCCCCGTCGGGAAAACTGTTCACAAGCGCCTCGCCCAGCGGGACGCCGATGTGCCGGCAAATGGCCCCGGCGAGGGGGCGGTTGGCGTTCCCGGAAAAAATCCTCAGTTGGTCGGCGAGCATGGCTTGGATTGGAAAGCGCGCGACTGTGCGCCGTTCGGCGTCACGCGGAAGCCTTTTCTGGCGCGCCGAGCCGCCTCTCGATCTCCCCCACCCGCGCGAACAGCTCCGGCAGCCGCCGCCGCAGCACCACTAACCGCTGCTCCGCGTTGTAGGCCAGCGCCGGGCTCCCCCACATCGCCGCGCCCGCCTCCACGTCCGCCGCCACCCCGGTCTTCGCCCCGAACTTCGCCCCCGCCCCGATTTTCAGATGCCCCGCCACGCCCGTCTGCCCGCCCAACACCGCGTAATCCCCGATCACCGTCGATCCCGCCACCCCTACCTGCCCGCACAAAATGCAATGCTTCCCGATGACCACGTTGTGCCCGATCTGCACCAGATTGTCTATTTTCGTCCCCTCCCCGATCACCGTCCTCCCGAAACGCGCGCGGTCCACCGCCGTGTTCGCCCCGATCTCCACGTCATCCCCGACCTCCACGTTCCCCACCTGCGGCACCTTCTCGTGCCGCCCTCCCGAAAATTCGTAGCCAAATCCGTCCGACCCTATCACCACGCCGGCGTGCAGCGTCACCCGCTCCCCGACAACGCACTCCGCCAGCACCGCCGCCCTCGGCCCCAGCCGCGTCCCCGCGCCGATGCGCGCGTTCCGCCCGACGAACACCTGCGCCTCCAGCCACGCCCCCGCGCCAATCACCGCGCCCGCCTCCACCACGCACAACGGCCCCACCACCGCGTCCGCCGCCACATCCGCCCCTTCCGCCACCACCGCGCTCGCGTGCCTCCCCGCCGCCGGCTTCCGCCACAATTCCCTCTCAAGTCGCCCGCAAAAACGCGCCAGCGCCAGCGACGGGCTTTTGACCAAAATAAACGCCCGCCCTTCCCCCGGCTCCCCCGCGAATCCTTCCGGCAGCAAAATCACCGACGCCCCCGACCCGGCCACCCCTCCCTTGTATTTCGGGTTTCCGAGGAACGACAGGTCGCCCTCCCCCGCCTCCGGCAGCCCCGCGATGCCCGTCACGCGCCCCCCGAACCGCCCGCGCACTTCCCCGCCCCCGACCATCCCGACCACCTCGTCCAGCGAAAAGGAGAATTCCATGCCCCCACCCCAACCGCCTCGCCCCCCCGGCGCAAGCCCCGACCCGCCCCGGCCCAAACCGTGTCCGGCCAAACTCCGCGTGTTGATGTGACGGCGACGGCATCGCACAACAAGATGCATGAAAACCATCAGCATATCAGAGGCGACTTACGAACGGCTAAAGTGGCTGAAAGAACACCCCCGCGAAACCTTCTCGGAAGTCATTGACCGCATCTCGCCCGCCCGGACGGTTGACGAGTTGATTGTGAAAATGAAGCCCTTTGAAGGCATCGGCGCGGGTGGTCCGTGGAAAGCTCCCCGAAGGCGCAAATGATACTCTTCGACACGAGTTTCCTCATAGACTTTGAGAAGGAAATGCGAGGCGGGCGGGTAGGCCCGGCAAGGAGGGCGCTTGCGGCGCGGAACGGAAAAGGGGAGCTCTTTGCAATAAGCGCGGTCGCATACGGGGAGTTTTTGGAGGGGGTTAGGGGAAACTTTGAGCAGGCCGAAAAATTCATCCGGCTCTTCGCGATCGTCGGCGTGACGCAAAACACCGCCCGGAAAATGGCGGAAATACAGTTGAGACTGAAACAACGCCTTGGGGAGAACGACGCGTGGATTGCCGCCACCGCAAAGCAATACGACGCGGAGCTTATCGGAAGCGAGGCGGCGTTCAGGCGCGTGCCAAACCTGAAATACTCCCCGCACAAATACCGGCGCCCATCAGCCCCTGCCCCGACCCGGCCTCGCGATTGCCAATTACTCCCCGACCCTCTCCCCCTCCGGCACCTTCAGCCGTTCCTCCAACTCGCGGATGCGCCCGAGCACCGTCCCCGCCATCGCGCTTTCAACCTGAAAGGCCGTCGCCCTTTTGTCTCCGGGCTTGGGCAGCGTCGGATAAACCCGCTTCAGGCTTTCGAGCGCCTCGGCGACGCGTCCGAGCCGCACCAACAAAACCGCATGGAGGCGCGCCGCGTAATAGGGCGCGCCGGGCTGTTCGGCGGCCCGCCCGTAGTAGTCCGCGGCGGCGGCGGTGTCCTTGAGCCGGTTCAGGTGGATGTTGCCCGCCTCCAACAGCAGCGCCGGCGAGCCGGGATGCGTCCGCAGCCCGTCCTTCAGGTAGGCGAGCGCCACCGCCGACTGCTCCTCGTCAATCCGCCTCTGCCGCGCCTCCGGCACCTTGTCGTGCCCCCCTTCCTCCATGATGCGCCAGAACGGCATGTCGTAGGCGATCATGCGCGCCCCGTTTATCCAGAAATACAAAGGCCGCGGATCAATCGCCGTGGTGAGCTTGATGGACGCCTGCGTCGCCGGCAGGTTGTTGTCCTCCCAAAGCGCGTTGGCGCGCAGCCAGGTGAAGTCCGCCAGCACCGCGGAAAACCCGCCCAGCAACGCCGCCGTCACCCCTTGCCCGAGCGCGTCCTTCACGCCCGCCAGCTCCAGCGCCGGCCGGCGCGCCCGCAACTCCCTCCACAACGGCTCTTCGATGGAACGCGCCAGCGCGCCCGCCAGCAGCAGCACCCCAAGCGAAACGCCCGCCGAAACGACGGCGGCTTGTCGCGGCGCCGCGCCTCTCAAAAAGCCGCAGCCCTTTTTGCAAAACTCCCTGAATTCCTGAAATCCGTGTCTCATCCGTGAAAATCCGTGGTTGGTTTGGAATGGAAAACGTAAGGTGCGGCGGGGCGCTTTTTCCAGGGGTCGCCCTCAAATCTCCCGCCGCCGGAAGGCCAGCGCCGCGAGCGCGAGGATGACCGCGTTGTAAAACAACGCCGTCAGCGCGGCCGTCAGCACAAGCCCCCCTGGCAGCGCGGTGTCGCGCGCGATTTGGTCGGTGATGTTGTAGAGCTGGAAATTCGGGAAAACATGGCCGAGCAGCCGCGTGAGGAACCGCGCGACGGGGTTGGCGATGTGCGCGTCCGCGTCGCGCGCGAGGTATTGCAGGTGGCAGATCAGCAGCACGAAAAACGACACGACGACCGTGTAGAGGTTGGTGTTGGAATAGCTCGCGATGAGCAGCGTCAGCGCCGCCAGCAGCGTGAATTTCAGCCATTGCAGCAGCCCCGCCGCGAAAACCGCCCCGTAGCTGACGAGCCGCCCCGCCGCGAAGGCCTCCGGCTGCGCCGCCATGAGCGCGTTCTCGCGGTGCCACAGCAGCGCCGCCAGCAGCAGCGTTGTCAGCGCCGTGAAAAGCGCGGTGATCGCCGCCACTCCGAGGAATTTCCCAAGAATGAACTCCGTCCGGCGGATGGGCTTCGACAGCAGCGTCAGCGCCGTGCGGTTCTCGATCTCGCTGAAAAACAACTGCGCCGTCGCCGTGATCGTCAGCGCCGACCCGAAAAACACGATCGCCCCGAACCCGAAGTCCGCGATGAACTTCAACTCCGACGAGCCGAAATTGAAGTCGCGGAAAAACTGCGAGGACGCCGCCAGTGCCAGCGCGAGCAGCAGCAGCAGCGCGAAGAGTTTCTGGCGGAGGGCCTCGGTGAGGGTGTTGCGGGCGATGGCGAGCAGACGCATGGCGGTTTTACGCCGCCTCTCTAACCGCCCCCCCGCCAAGGGCACGGATTTTTTATCGCGCATCTATAATCTTCTCCTCGCCCTCCCTGCGCCGCGCACTCTCAATTGTTAATTGTTAATTGCTAATTGTTAATTGCCTCCGTGCTCTCCCTCCCGACTCTGTGACCTCCGGCTAATAAAAAAACTCCATGAAATCCAAAAAAGCCCTCTTCCGCGCCCTTTGTGTGATAACCGCCCTCGCCCCCGCCGCCCCCGCCGCGCTTCTCACCGACTCCTTCGAGTCCCCCGGCCCCGGCAACCTCCCCGCCGGCTGGCGCGCCGGCTTCCACGGCAACGTCAGCGCTTCCGTTGTCCGCGACGCCTCCGTTGCCCGCTCCGGCAACGCCTCCGTCTGCTTCGCAAACCGCTCCCCGCTCGCCGCCAATGTCTGGGTCTCCCTCACCCGCGAAACCCCCGTTCCCGTCGCCGGCCTCGACGCCCTCACCCTTTCCCTCCACGCCCGCGGCGTCGCCGCCGGTCGCGCCTTCGTCTCCGTCGTCTTCCAGCCTTCCGGCGGCGAAACACGCCTCTACCTCCCCGAGGGCGACTTCCCCTGGCGCCGAGTCGCCCAAGACATCCCCGTCCCCGACGGCGCCGCCTCCGTTATCCTCCGCATCGGCTCCGAGGCTCCGTCAACCGCCCTCCACCTCGACGACCTCTCCCTCGAACCCTGCCCCCGCAAACTCTCCGGCCTCCCCGCTCTCTTCCTCCCGCGACAACCTGCCGCCGACGGCTCCGTCCGCCTCTTCCCGTCCGCCCCGCCGCCCGACCCCGACCTCACCGTCCTCGACATCGCCCGCCTCGACCAGGACGAACAACTCCTCGCCACCACCCTCCAGGGCCTCGTCAACACCACCCGCCCGCGCCTCTACCTCGTCCACAACCCAAACGACCGCTTCTGGCTCGCGCGCCTCCTCGGGCAAAAACACATCCGCTCCGCCTCCGAACTCCCCTCCCTCGCCGCCGCCGTTGAAAAATTCCGCGGCGAAATCGCCGGCGTCACCGTCCCCGACCCCGCCGTCCCCGCCACCCGCCACACCGCCATGCTCCTCGGCGCCCTCGACGCCACCGTCGCCACCTCCCGGCAAGCCGCCGCCCGATACAACCTCCCCGTCAAAACCGACCTCGCCGGCCGCTTCTCCAAAAACGTCCAGGCCTACCGCCACCTCTGGGAAAACCACCGCGGCCGCCTCGCCTCCCACGTCCTCGCCGTCCACCACCCCGCCATGACCCACAACGGCCCCCGCGACTACCTCGCCCAACAGCGCGTCTTCACCTTCTGGATCTCCTCCTACGCCGACCCCCACCCCGCCGCCGACCCCGCCGCCGAAATGGAGTTCGCCGCCGAAGTCCTCGCCGCCACGCCCCCCAACATCCCCGTCATGGGCTGGTTCTCCTTCGGCGACACCCAGGGCCTCCCCGAATACGACGCCGTCCGCCTCGTCTCCGGCTACGCGAAGTTCCTCGCCGGCTCCGAATTCAACACCAACCTCTCCCTCCTCTCCGGCATCCGCGTCCCCGCAAAAACCTTCCGCCAACGCCGCCAGCCCGCCCCGCCCGCCCCGGACACCCCCGCCGTCCTCCTCTCCTTCAGCGTCATGGATTCCGGCGACTCCCTCTGGTATTGGCAGCATTACCAGCACAAACACTGGCTCGACCCCGAGCGCGGCTCCGTCCCCGTCAACTGGTCCATGAACCCCACCCGCCCCCCCCACCTCCCCACCCGCGCCCCAAGGGTTTTTTAAAAAGCCCCCCCCCACGACCACCACGACACCCCCAACACCCCCCACGGCTA